>DMTJ01000311.1 GCA_003477185.1 Lentisphaeria bacterium | reverse complement strand
GGATTCGCCAAGGCAAGAGCGCCGTCATCACCGGCTCGACCTGGAAGGCGCGACCATTCGCCGCAGACACAAGACATGAGCGATTCGTGTCGTCCGCTTCGGTCCACGACCACGGCCCCCCACGGCTAGGGACGCAGCGACCTTGACCCGTCCAGCAGCTTTGCGCTCGCCGAGTTCGCAGCCCTTCGCTGGTGGTCATCAAAAACATGCATTTTCATAAATGATTGAGCGGCCAATTTTCACGCCGTGTCAGTCAATGACTTGCACCTGATCAAGCCCATGGCCTCTTGCAAGAGGCTCCAACTCTGCCTCGCCTCAAAAACAAGTGCGATCTGAGCTAAAGGTGTCCGAGAAGAACGAAATGCGCAATTGCAGGAGGAGAATATGACACTACTTTGTTCCCTCCCGTAAAGTAGCAATCTGCGATCCGTCAATGGCCGGCGGACAAAGCCGGTAGGCGTCACTGTTCTCCCGATTTCGCACCTGGCTCCGGACAGTAATTATCCCGGGTCACTTCCATGTTCGTTGCCTAGCCAGCATTGCAGGTTAAGGAATTCCTTGATGATTAGAATTGTTGTTCTCATGCTTGCCTTCACCAGTTCGATTTGCTGGGCAGATTATCAAGCCGTCGATACTCTTGGCTCGGACGGCGCTCCAAAAACCTCCCACCCAGAATGGATGTCGCAATTGCCGGACTCCATGAGGGTCAGCGAGCTCTCCATACCCGGGACTCACGATGCGGGCGCGATAGGCGCTCAGCTCACGAATGAGCCGGGCTTACCCAACGCCTGGTCTAATTGCCAAGATGCTACATTATGGCAACAATTGGTCGCCGGCGTTCGCTTCCTTGACCTTAGAGTAATCCGGGTAGATCAGTACTACGTACATCACGCATCCTGGATTTATCAGAGTTTGGAGTCGGCGCTCGACGAGATCGAGCTATTCCTCGAGCAGTTCCCGCGTGAGGTGGTCCTGTGCCGGATTTCGACTACTGTAGGAGCTCCTACGGAGACCTGGCCTGAACACTACGTCAACAATATTCTTCCACGCCCCTCAATTTGGCAACGACCAGGCAAGACGCGGGCAGATGGCATTACCCCTACGGAATACGCGGATGAGGCCATTGGCGATTCCTTTTGGGATGGCTTTTTCGACCGCTCCTCCTATTACTGGCCGACCTTGGGCGAAACAAGGGGCAAAATGGTCATGTTCATTGCACCCAATCCAAAGCTGGCGCATCCTGCGCGGGTTAACAATGGAAGGCTCTTTGCCTCATCTGGGAATGGCTACCGGGGAAGCGGCAATCCCAATTACTTCAAATCGACCCTTGACGTCTTCTCCTACCCAGAAAAGAACCAGGCAGACGACTTGGACCACCTTCGTCAAGCATCAAACGATTCCCGCACAGACAGACTGTACGTAACGGGCATGAACATGGCGTACTCGCCTGAGGCTCTCACGACACCTAGCGGGTGGGCGGTGACCCGAAACCGCTGGCTAATGAGCAAACTGAACGACTCGATGTCACGCCCAGCCAAGAAGACGGGCATCGTGCTATTAGATTTCCCCGGGCCAGGCCCGCTCGATTCCATTATTGCTCTCAATTTTCGCCACGCAACCCGTAGCTATGGGATCTACGACGACTTTGTGGCGTATGCCGCCAAGTTGCCCTACCAGGCGACTCCGGGTATTGGCGCAGGCGACGGACTCACCGGTACACCTCTGGGCCGGGCACGAGGCTGGCGGCGACTGCTAAAAGAGCGTATCCCAACGACGCAGTTCAACACCTATTGGTTTACGGCGGTCGGGGCGATCAACTTTTTCGCGCATTCTCTTTCGTCGAACGAAAAGAGCCGCTTGTCAACGGTAACGGGCAATTCTAACACGGGCGGCATAATATTTCAGTCCCACAACATACCGACTAATCTGACGAATGCCGAAGTTACAACTCTCCTAGCATCTGTAGTTGGCAACACGGCAACTGCTATCAGAGATAGCTTCGAAGCCCGATGGAGTGACCATGAATGGACAGTGTTTATGTATTCGACTTCTGGGGTTCCCTTAGATGGCTTGGATTTTGACGAGCACGTCGTGCGGGGAGAGCGTTTTTTTTGGGATGGGACGACGTTTACGAAAGTCGTCGTAGCCGGTTCCCGCAAGCCTGCGACCGTGGACCATTCTGTCGCTGAGCAGTCCCGTTCCGTGGTTGGCCACTGGGAGTTTCCCCAAAGTACATGGCAAGACGCCGTGAAAGGGGAGAATTTGGAAGTTGATTCGGCTCAAGTCAGCAGTCAGACAGGTTTTATCTCGCTCGAGTCAGACGTTTCGGGAATTCAAGCTCGATCGGGACCACCATTCCGGGGAGTCGGCGGCATCGAATCCCTTCGAAGGGATCAAGGCCCGGGAGCTGTCCGGATGCATAAGTGGAGCCTGATCCTGGACCTGAAATTGGAGACATTGCGCCCATGGTCGCTCGCTCAGATCGACACCCCGTCGTTCAATACGACTGGCCCAGCCATCGGCATCAATGAATTCGGCGCTATTGGCATTGATGGGATTTATCACGGTAATTTGATTCCTGGGCAGTGGCATCGTGTTGTAATTACTGTTGACACTACCGGCTCGGAAAGAATGTCGTTCTCTATTGATGGTAGGGAAGTCGGCTGGAATGCCGTCAGAAACTTCACTGTAACTGGAGATCCCGTCAACGGATTTGTTTACAGCGATATCGAGCGCTGGAGCATGCGTCAGAAACTTCTACTTTTTGGCGTTGGTCAGTCTGGCATAGCACAGGGTGAGATAAACGTGGGGGGAATCCAAATACGAAATTATCAGATGAGTGAGGCCGAAATCGGCTGGTTAGGAGGGGTAACTGCCCCCGCGGACACTATTAGCGGTGTCATGAATGACTCTGATGTTGATGGCCTTCCAGACTCCTGGGAAATCGCACACTTCGGTAGCCTGGCTAAGCTTGCTCACGGCGATGATGATGGCGACAGTCGCTCGAACCTGGAAGAGGTTGCGGAAGGCACAAGCCCAATGGATAGATCGAGCAGAAAAGAAGAGGGACTGTTGGCGTGGTATCCGTTTGAGGGAAACGTTAGAAACCAAGTTGATAGTGATGACGACTTAGATGGAGACGTCCCCGATTATCTATCTACGATGGATCGGTTCGGAAATGACGATGCGGCTTTGGGCTTTGCTGAATATTCAAACGACTTCACCAACACAGACTTTGAGCTGGGGCTCGTCCCTGAATCAACACGTACTTGGTCCTTCTGGGCGCGCTCCACCAAACCTGGTTGGGACTACGGCAACGACACAGTAGGGATCTATACTGGTGGCCCGTTGAACATCAAAATCTTTGAGGGATATCTAAAGTTTTCGGTATCGACTGATTCCGGAGATGATGACTGGCAAGATAGCGAAAGGATCAACACTGACTGGCATCACTACGCGGTCGTTAAGGATTTCAACAACGAAGTTCGCTTTTATGTCGATGGTAAGCTGAAACACACATCGGCTGACCTCTCGGCCCTGACGGAATCACAGCAATTTATTCACCAGAAATTTGTGTGGAAAAATGAAGGTGTAGTCGACGATCTGTCCTTGCTCAGTCGTCCATTGAGTGAGCACGAAATTTCTGTCCTAGTCAATGCCCCGTTCAAGCAGAGTTTTCTGACGGTCTCCTACGATGCCAACGGAGCGGATCAGGGTGTGCCTCCTGTCGATCAGATGGTGATAAAAGGGTACGACCTTGCATTCGCCGGAGGCGAGGGTTTATCGCGTGTAGGCCACAATTTCACGGGCTGGAACACCGCTGCAGACGGGACAGGGTATTCCCTCAATGCGGGTGCTGTCACCACAGTCGCAGTCAACTTCTCACCACGTTTTCATCTGGCGAAGCTGTACGCACAGTGGTCGCCTAACAGCTACACGCTCAGCTTCGACAGTGCCGGTGGTTCACTCGTGGGATCGATTACCCAGAACTACGACACTGCGGTGGCCGCTCCGGCGCCCCCAACCCGCGAAGGCTATACGTTCACCGGCTGGAATCCCGCAGTACCTCAGACGATGCCTGCAGGGGATCGCTCTCTTGCCGCACTGTGGTCTGTCAACAGCTACACGCTCGGCTTCGACAGTGCCGGCGGTTCACCCGTGGAATCCATTACCCAGAACTACGACACTGCGGTGGCCGCTCCGGCGCCCCCAACCCGCGAAGGCTATACGTTCACCGGCTGGAATCCCGCAGTACCTCAGACGATGCCTGCAGAGAGTCGCTCTCTTGCCGCACTGTGGTC
>DMTJ01000531.1 GCA_003477185.1 Lentisphaeria bacterium | reverse complement strand
CACGTAAATTGCCAGCCTGGCCGCAAAAGGCGTTTGCGAACTGCTGTTCTTGAAGCTGCCTGTCCCAAACATGTCGTAAGGATCACCTCGCAGTCATTTACCCGGTAAGCAAGTTGGTGCGCGGCTCCCTCGGCTGCGGGCAGGACGGATTCCTCGGCTGCTTTGTAAGATTAGCTTAGCCAAGAGATCCCAGTAGCTACAGCGAGTGCAGACATGAAATCCGAGCTTGCCCATCGCAAGCCTGGACAGGTACAGATCGCTGGTTTCTCGTGAGGATGATGTCCGGGCCTCAGTCCTTTTGCTTGATCGCGGCAACGCCGTAGAAGCTGAAGCCTTTTTGTGGGCCAAGTGTCACGGCGCCGGGATTCACGCGCTTGCGGTAGACGCGAAATCGAAAATCGGCGTCGGTCTGAACGATTTCGTTGGTTTTCTCGAAGCCGTCTTTGAGCCAGGGAACGTGAGCCTCGGCGCGTGTGTCCATGAGCACCAGCAGCTCTGCTGGCGCGCTAAGCGTCAGCTCGTAGTGGGCGTTGGCGCCCTTCTTGTCGTTGTTGAAGGTCTGTAAGTAGTCGGCACCGCGTGCGGATTCGGGGACGACCGTGAATGTGTAGGCGCGGTCCCCAAATATTTTGGTGCCTTCGACCAGGCCGTTGGCAAGAATCTTAGGCCTCTTTGCCTGCTTGCCGCTTACAGAACGACCAGCCTTGGTGATGGTGCCGCCGCCAAGCTGGGGAGCGGAACGACGCTGTTTCTTTTGGGCTTGGACACCCTTGGGCTTTGGGTTGCCGTAGGCACCAGGATATCCGGGATGGCCAGGCATGTCGGCGGTCGGGTGGGCACTTTCTGTGGTGTATGCAGCGAATGCTTCGGCGATATTTGCGGAGTCCGCAGGTCCGCGATGAAAGACGAAGCGATAGCGCAGCTGCAGGCTGTCGCCTTTGGCGATCGTATGGTCGCCGTCGCCCTGAAACTTTTCGGGGGCGAACGGGTTCGCGGAGATCAGGCCGTAGTCGCGCGCATGCCACCAGGATTTCTGACCAGCAGCGGATGGGTTTCCGGGATGGCTCATGAAGGCGTAGCCAGCATCTTTTCCTTCGACTTGGCCATGATAATGAACCCAGTCGGCCCGCTTGCCCCAGACCGCCTTGCCGGTAACCCCCTCGCTGTTGACGACGTGGCCGTACACTTCTGTGACGCCGGCCTTTGGCTTGGCTGTTACGCGCAGGTGCGGATGGCTGCGAAATCCCACGAAGCTGTCCTTCATTTCGTGGAAGAGCAGATCTTCGTGGGTGGCGTGGATATTGATCTCGAGGTCAATGTAGCGAGCGCTTTCGTCGCCCCAAAACGTTAGGGTGCGGGTGTCAGCGGCCACGGTCTTTCCCGCGTCTGTGGTCCAAGTATTGAGGGTCTTGATCAGCGCGCGGTCTTCGCCTGAACGCGTTTCGATCAAGCGGGTGTGATTCATCCTGCCATTGATGCCCTTGCCCTCGTGCCAGAAGTCCACGCCGTTCAGGTTCTGGTGCCCGACGAAGAGCCCTTTGTGATGCGGGTGGTCGTGTTGCTCGCCAGCGGTGTCCGCAATGATGGGCCAATTGCGCGTCATACGGATGTCACCTGGTGCTTGAATGGGCCAGAGGATGGGATTGGTGAAGCCCCTCAGAAAGTACTCGGTGAAGAATTCGCCGTTGATAAACACTTTGAGACCGTTGTCTGATTGCTTGATCGTGGCTCTGTTTTGGTCAGGTGGCCGTTTCAGGCGATTCATGGTGTAGGTGACCTTGGGGTTGCCAATTGTTGACCCGTCGGCAGCGAGGACGTTGGCGAAGGTGAGCTCGTAGACGCGACCGGGTTGCAGGTCGGCGACTGTGAATTCGTAGGGACCGTTGCCCGATACGGCGGTTACCGCATGCTCCCGAACGCTTTTCTGCTTGGAGCCATAGTGATAGCCGTACTCGTAGCGAAAGCTTCTGACGGTTAACTGGCTAGCAAGCTTGCTGGGCTCTTGGATGGGCTGGGTAAAGCTCACGGCAAAGCCACCGGTGGTGAGTTTACAGTCCAGAACTTCGAATGGAACGGTACCCGTGTAGTGGAGGCGGTGAATGCCTTCATTTGGTTTCTGCCAGCCGCGAGCAGTTTCGCCATAGTACAGGGTTTTTCCGTCCGGTGACATCGCCATACGGTTCCCGGACGGGCGCAGGCCGCCGGTGTGAAACAGGACGTTGGCCCCTTGCCAGGCCCCATCGACGGTTTCAAGCATGACCCGCATGATCCGGGGGCTATTCTCATCGGGGATCAGCATTTGGCCTTTGAAGGGACCGAAATTGTCGGTGGTGATCTGCATGGGTTCACCACAGGAGCGCATCTCGCCGTGCGCCATCATGATTGCTGGCTCATTGTGCAGGTCGTCGAGCAGCTTGCGCGGCCAATAGATGGGCGTGCCGAAATCTTTGAATCGCGGGTCCCAGACTAGACTGGCCGGATGCCCGGAGAAGGAGCCCTCGCGACACCAATAGAGCGGGGAAGCACCGCGCCAGTCGCCTTGGTTATCGCCACACCAAATCATACCGTCGGTAGTTCGGGCGATGCCGTTGTGCATGCGGAAGCCACTGCAATGCGGGGTCACCGTACCGTCTTTGGCATAGTGAAGCACCCAGCCCTTGTATTTCACGGCTGAAAAATTGCGACCGCGGCGCCCCGCCGTGGAGTAGTCGCCGCGCGGCGTGTCGAACGTAGGGCCGTTATGCGAGGCGGTACCAACGGCAATGTAGTAGCCGCCGTCCCCATCCGGACAAAGCGCGTTGGTCTCATGATAGTTTCCGCTCACGCCCCAAGCCGTGGAGAGATTGTTGTAGCGATCGGCGACGCCATCACCATCAGTATCGATCACTTCGGTCAGTTCGGCCATCTGGCTGACCACCAGGTGCCCCGGCTTGACGACTTCCAGACCAAGGATGTTGTGATGGCCGGTGGCAAACACGCGCCACTGAAACGCCGTTGGATCTTTGGTGGGGGTGGCGACCACGATGTCGCCACGGCGCAAGGCTGCGTACAAGGTGCCATCGGCAGCAAATGCCAGATCGCCGATTTCCGGGGGCATGTCAGCGGGAAATACGACATCGTCCAGGTTGTAACTGCCAGCAAATGCCAGCTGGCTAAGCACGTGAGTGATGAGCGCGAGCGCGAAAGAAAAGTTCTGAAAAGTAGATTTCATGGCGCAGACCTTACCGCAGTTGCTTGATAAAGAGGATCAGGGAGTCGTAGGCCGCCGCCTCAAGCTCATACGGTGGCATCATGCCTTTCGGATATCCGGCAACGGTCTTGGCGTGTGGATTCTCGATGGACTCTCGCAGATAAGCAGCATCGACCTTGGCCGAGCCACCTTCGACAAATGAGCGGTTAGCGCCAAAAAGACCTTTGAGGGTCGGGCCGTGGTTGTTGCCGCCGTCCGTGGTGTGACAGGCAATGCAGCCGAGATTCGAGAATAGCTTCTCGCCGGTTGCTACCGTCGCGTTGTCGATCTTCAGCGCCTCCGTCCTGTAGCCATCGTGTTGCTCACCAGCATTGGGCCGAATCAGGACGGTGAGCGTCCCCGGTTTGTGCGCGACGATCTCGACCGGTGTTTTGGGTGAGCCGAATGCTAGCTTTGCCCCAGACTTTTCTAGGATGGTTAGCTCGATCGTTTGGGCTGCTTTACCTGGTTTCACGGCAATCGACAGCTCGTGATTTCCAGCTTTGAAGTCAAAGACGGGGTGTCCGTTCTTGAGGCTGTAGCCCACATACCTGGGGGCACCGAATCGGGCGACCGATTTGCCGTTAACAGAGATCGGGTGTTGGCCCTGCGCCTTGTAGAACAAAAATCCCTTGAGGTATGGCGTATAGCCGTAGCTTCGGCGACGTCCGCTTTCCTTCTCGCCCCAATAGTTTGTCATGTCGAGGAAGCCGTTGGCCCAGCCATACAAAAGGCGGCATTCCGTGGTATCCCACGCGTAGGATAAGGCGGGGCCCGCATTGACGGCGATGGCCGCTGGAATCCCATTCAGCAGTCTATAACTGCCGCTGGATTCGCGGCCACTGCCCGGGCTGTATTTGGGAGAGGGATGTCCGCTCGAGTGATTCGGCAGCACGAGTTCCTTATCTAAGCCGGGATTGCGGACAAACGTGCGCATGACCAAGGGCTTTTCAGCCGTCCCCATGGGAAGGTTGTTGTACGTAAGGTAGCTGGGAGGTATAGTCATTTTAGTCTCCTTCGTTCCAGCATCGCTGCCCATCGCCCATTTGGCCCCCGTGGCCAGAAACTTCCCGTATTCCGGATCTAGCATGGTTTCATTGTGATGGCCAAGACTCGTGCCGAAGATACGCGCTTTTCCGTAGGTGTTTGCCCAGATCACCACATGGTTCTTCTTGGTCTCTTTTCCATAGGCCTGAGCGAGTGGAATCGTATGGTCCCAGACTTTCTCAATGATGTAGAGCTCGCCGTTTGGCGTCTGCCAAGTGTCGGGAAATCCTACAATCGCCGCGTGGTCTTTCGTCACGGGTGTTACCTCTAGCGGATAACGCGCCTCATGGCGCATCGAGGTAACGCCGACAAATTTGCGCCACTCGTTGGTTTTCGCATTCCGGTAGCTGTGGAGGCTGCAGTGCACGATCAGGGCAGGTACGCCGCTGTCGCCGTGCGCTTTCGCGATGGCCTCCACAAACGCATCGTCCTTTATCCCGCCATAGCACTCGTTATGGACGACGAGATTGTACCCGTCAATCCAGTCAGGGCTCTCATACACGCTGTTTTTGTGGTCCCTGCTCTTGCTCTCCACCACAGACGTCCAGTCAAAATCGAGACCGTTTTTCCGCAGGATATCAGGGATGATGTCTTTCTGGTTGGCATAGTCGTGGCAGCAACCACCCGCGATCATCAATGCCTTCGGTTTTGCCATAACGTGTAGGCCTGTCAAGAACAAGGTACAGAGTACCAGTCTGTTCGCTAGATGCATCGTTCTGTTGTCCTCTTCCAAATATAGCAGTAGGTTAAATTAATCGAATTTTACTTTTCGGCCAGCTAGCGCTCATCGCGAATCTCAAGGTCGCGAAGCCGGGGAAACAGCGTAACCAGCAGCACCACCAAGCCGCCGGCCAGTAGCAGCCAGCCCCAGTTCGCCTCAATACTCAGGCCCACATAGACTTGCCAAATGATCCCCGAGCAGAGAATTCCCACCCAACTGCAAACGCCAGCTGCCGCCAGCACCTCGCCCTTGCTGCCAAGCGCCGGGCGAGACTGCAGAAAGGCCGCGATCGGCACGAAGTAAATGCCGGAGAAAAGACCCGCCAGCCCCAGCAACACCCGGATTCCGCCGAGTGGCATCGTATGAAAGACCAGCGCCCCTTGCATCACAGCCGCCCCCACCGCGCCCCAGAAAATCGTCCACTTAGCTCCCAATCGCTTTTGCATAACCGCGGATAAAAGGCACCCGGCCATGATCCCGCCAGTCAAGGTCACCAGCAGCATCGATACCTGCAACTCATTGAGCTTCAAAAGGTTGATGCCATAGCTATTAATAATCTGAATCACTAGTGAGCCAGAGAAATAGAAGAAGGCATTGGCGATGACCGCCAACAGCAGCGGCCGGTCTTTCGCGATTTCCTTGAGCGTGAACGTGACCCGTGAAAACGGGTTCATCGCGAATTTTTGATCTGGCAGGTTGGCCGGACGCGGTACGATGATCCAGACCGCGATGATCCCAAGCACTGAGATCCCCACGCAACACAGCCCCGCATAGCCCAACTGCCCGTCAAGATTGGCCTTCAGAAAGCCGGCCGAAGCCGTTCCCAGAATGATCGCCCCAAAGCTGGTCATTTGCACCACGCCATTGGCCGCAACTAACACTTTGTCCTGCACGAGCTCTGGGATGACACCAAACTTTGCCGGGCTGAAATAGGTCGATTGCGCCCCCATAAAGAAGAGGCTGATCAACAGGAAGCTGATGCTTTGGGTGTAGAATCCGTACGCGGCTATCCCCATGATCACCATCTCGGCAATCTTCGACGCCCGCATGATCGCGGTCTTCGAGTATTTCTCCGACAACTGCCCCGCATAGCCCGAGAAGCAGATAAACGGCAGCGCGAAGACGATCATCGCATAGCCCTGGATATCGCCATGTGAGAGCGCCAGCAGCAGGATTAGCTGCTTAAAAATGTTGTCGTTGAACGCACCCAGGAATTGAGTCCCGACGAATGCGCCAAAGGAGCGCTCAGCAAGCTTAGGCGATGGGGAGACTGGCATGGGCACTCTGAGTTGCGATTATTCTGGCTCGTGGAAGGCTACCATCATTCGCCTTACCTACCACTGTCGAGGCACTCCTCCTCTTTCCCCTTCGTTTCCTCGGTGCCCTCTGTGCTCTCTCTGTGGCAAAATTCTCCTTCTCCCTGCCCTGCACGGCGCGAAGATGCCAGCCGGGCCGCGCTCCCAGCCATCCTCCTTCTCTCCCTTAGAAATATCCGCTCCCCCAGCACGCTCCCCTTATCTCCTCTTCCCTCCGAGGAATAAAATAGGGACCTGACGGGAGCCGATGCAAATGACTATTCCTGACTGGCCCCACCCTCAAACTCAAACACCCAAGTAGCCTTATGACTTCTGTGTAGCCGCTTGTAGTAATGATCTAGCCGCTATATGCTACCCGATCACCAGTCCACGACTACAGTCCTGTTCTCTCCGAGCTAAAACCTGGCTCCCGCGTTGGCTGGGAATTTTTCGCAATCTATGGCCGTTCATGAGGTTTTAAGTGACGCCACATCACACGCATCTCCCAGCCCAGAACCGGTTTGGCATTCGAGGCCCCCTGCCAACCAGGGCAGCCTGGCCCTTTACCTTGATCGAGCTATTAGTCGTGATCCTGATCATTGCCATCCTAGCCTCCCTGCTCCTGCCAGCCCTCGCCAAGGCCAGAGATTCTGCGAGAATGACCGATTGCATGAACAACCTGAAACAGTATGGCCTTTTGATCGAATTCTACGCGGCTGACTACGATGATCACATCGGAACGAGTTGGCTCCCCAGCCAGACCTACAAGAGCATGCTTGAGAACCTAACCGAAGGAAATTTCGGCGCATACAGGTATCGGGGCCCCTATCACGGGCGCGGATCGGATGGGGGCTATTTGGCCCCCTACCTCGGAGAAAACGAGGACCTGTATTTTTGTCCGGCCATCACGATCCCTGAATCAGCCGCAGCTTCCTGGGGCCCAACAACGAGCACGTCACACGGCGGCTCCTATCAAGGGTTCACGCCACCGCATTGGTCTCTTCGGCGGCGGGTGAGGCAGATCATCATCTATCCTACGTTCGACCGAGTCAATGGCTGGGATGGGTACTCTTCGATTCCCTTGCTGACCGACCCCATCTTCAACCTGTCTGGGTGGGGCTGGAATCAGAATGGCGTCTCCTTTCACGGCGGCAACGGCGTAGCTCCCGTGCTGATGTCTGACGGTCATGTCATCAAGTTCGATTACGGCAGTTACGGGCCTCTTTGGACGCGCAACAACCCGCCGGTCGCAGGGATGGATGCCCTGATGCAACAGGGAAACTGACCGGCCTCAGTGGGAGAGAGTCCGAATCTGTATTCTGGGGAGAAGCGTGGTACAGAGAGCGCGCCGAGGAAGGGAGAAGGGGGAAGTTTGAAGTTTGAAGGGAGAAAATGAAGTCTCCCTTCAAACTTTCCCGGAGGGAAAGCGTGATTCGCACACCAGTCTTCTGCTTGCGCGTCAATTGGAGCCATCCCACAACCGAGCTCCCCTCCCCAGTTTCTCAGCCTGCGGGAGTTAGACTAGATTGGATCCTGTAGATCCTGTTAATCCAGCCAAGAATCTTACTCCCTGCTGGCTTCCTGCCCGGGATGTGTTTTAGACGGGATAAACAGGCTCGACAGGATTAAGAGAATTGGCGGATTCAGGGCTTCGATTCAGCAGGCGACTGCCTGCCCTTTCACACTTCAAACTTCTCCCTTCAAACTTCCCGCCTGCCCCCAATAAAGTCCCTAGCCTCCTATCTTACCCTGGGAAATCTGCAGATCACTGAGCTCCCCCAGGCTGCAATCTCGGCGAGGAAACAGGATCTAATCCTGAAAGGTGGTCTGCGCGGCAGGCGTAGCGCGGGGGCGAGCAAGAGCCGGTTTCCGGTGTGATCGAAGATCACGCTGTAGATGTTCGAATCCATCAAGACTCGTGCATCGCCGAGCACGGCAATCAACTCCTTCGCGTTCTTGGGCGTGACGCTGGCCATTTGTTGGTCGAGTACGGTCTCGCCACGATCCGCACCCTGCGCGAGGTTGCAGGCGGCCACCCAGCCGTCGGCAAGATCGCGCCGCACAATCTCACTCCGCTGACGCTCGAAAACTGCAGCACGCTGCTCGCTCGCAGACGAGAGCGTCAGCAGAAAAGGCATTCCTGATGGACAAGTGAGAATCTCTGCTTCGGCCTCGGCGAAGGTTCGGCAGTGCTCGGCGATGCGGCACATGGTGATAAAGACCGGCTCAGTGGGAACGGCGCGGCCAAAGCCCAATTGGTTGAAGGACAGCGCAATGCCATGCTCATTGATAAGATCCAGCGCGCCCACCATGCCCGGGAACTCGACTGAAACCGTTTTGAAGCGCTCCCCGGCGGGAGTACGACGCAGGATGACGGTCGATCATTTCCCCAAGCCCCGAGGTTCTGCCAATCTAGATTGTGCGCATGCAGCAACTTTTCATCGCTCGCGACGACGGCGCTTCTGCAACCACCGCGGGCGTTGCCCATGTCCAGCAGGCAGTTGGCGTAGAAAAACTCGTGCAACTTCACGTTTGCGGAGTTCGCAAACGCAGTCAGCTCCGTGGCGTATCGCTTGGGCAAGGTATCGAGCATTTTGCTGACAGCAGCGCTACGGGTCTGGAACAGGTTTTCATCCCCGAGACAGACCACGGGCTTGACGTAGAGCCACTGCAGTAAACGCAGTGATCGCGCCCGGGCGCGGCCCAGATCTGCACCGAGGCGTTCGGAACTCCCGCATACGGCATACTCGCGTGGCGCCGGATGGCTGTGCAGCAGGTAGAAGACGCCTCCGCCAAAAAGGCAAAGAACGAACAGCAGGCTGTAGACGCAGACGCGTAACAGCTGCCGCGGTGGCGAGGGTTTTGCGGGAGAGGCGGGAACAGCTTGCTCAGCTGAAGGAGCCATGCTCGCTCTGGCGCTGCATCTCGGCCAGGATTTGCGGCTCGGGCGGCTGCCAATTTGCGGGCTTCATGATCTTGCCGTCTTCTCGACGCAAGACGCGGCCGTCGACAACTTTCCCCATGTTGGCCTGGTGCACGATCCTGAACAGCGGATCCAGGTTCATGCCATGGCGCACGGCGCAGTCGCAAATGTAGTAGATGGCATCGACCAAGGCGTCGGCCTGGTCTACTGGGGTCTCGGCTTCGGCCAGTTCGTCCAGCTCGTCAATGACCATCTGGCGGATAAAGGCGACGCCGTCGGTGCTCAGTGGAGTTGGGGTCGTGGGCAGGTCGGGTTGGCAGGCGGTGGTGAACTCACGGACGGTTTTGGTATACAAGTTGGGCTCCTAATGATGCGGCGATAAATAGCAGTGCATCTGATTGCTATGATTTGAGTATTACGGGGCAGTGTCGGCGAGTCATATCTGAGTACAGCAAGACCAAAACTAACCCCACTGGGCAACAGTCTTTTGGCGCTGTGGCATTATGGCCTCAGCCGACGATGCCAGCAGAGACTTGCTGAGAGCCGCCCCACCACAGCATTCAAAATCCAAGTCGTCAGATTGCCCTGCGATTTGTCGCCGCATCCGTATCAGATTTCCTGGCGTGTCTTGCGGACGGGGATTCGACGGCGATAGGTCGCATCGATATCAGCGGATGCGAGGCCCTTCTCGGAGCGCAGCCGCAGGATCTCCAGCGCCTTTCCGTATTGCTCCTCGATATTGCGATCGGGCAGCCGGATTACGGCGTGCTGCCGAATCTTCAGCCGCGTATTTTCGCGGACATAGACATGCAGCTGGCTCAAAGCTGGCTCGAGTTTGATAAAGTCGACCTCAATCCCCAAGCCAGCTCCCATCTCATCGTGACATTGCAAAAAATAGAGGGCCTTGACCAACAACCGGTTATCCTTCATCGAGTCCCTTGGCGAGAATGATTTGAGGCCGCGAATTCCCGTAATCGCGGGCAGGTCGGTAACCCGCGGGCTCTCATAATATGGCAGGACGACAGCTTCCGCGTCCAGCAAGGCAAAGCCCCCGGGCAAGCGCGCGACCGGGTTCCGGCCATACACTTTGACCTTCAAACGATTGGGAACCACCCGACGAATCTCTGCTTCGCGAATCGGCAATTTTTCCAGCAGCTCCAGGCGCAATGATTTCAGGGAGCGCCCATAGAGGTTATCGAGGCCAATCTTGGTCGAGAGCGCGTTCCGGAC
>DMTJ01000058.1 GCA_003477185.1 Lentisphaeria bacterium | reverse complement strand
GCTCGCACAGAGGTACGCAGACATCTTCCAGCTGTTTCTCAAGCATCGGGAGAAAATCAAAAGAGTCGCGTTCTGGGGCACCACGGACAACCACTCCTGGCTCAACAACTGGCCGATCAAGGGCAGAACAAGCTACCCGTTACTGTTCGACAGAAATGGTGCCCCAAAGCCAGCCTTTCACGCAGTAATTGGCCTGAAGGCCCCTGAGGATGCAGCTGACGATCCAGCCCCCACAGTGATCCACGACTGATCCAGAGCGCTCGCATAACGGGTTCTGACAAGACCGCCGCAGGCAGAGCCAGCCCTATTGGAACTGGAGCAAAGCGTCAACATTTTGGGGACAAGAATATCGGACAGCGATCTTCTAGGGCAACATTTCGAAAAGGAATCGCGTGCACCAGATGAAGCCATTCAGGACACTATCACTGGTTCTCTTGCTGACCGCTTGTGCCCCCGGAACTGACGAGTATTTCATCGTCGATGAAACGCTGCAATAAGGGATTATGGCGGTACAGGCAGAGTGGTAATCTGAGTCCCTGGCGGCGATGGGCGAGCCCAGTCTTCGGCGTGGTCGCAAGGACGAACGGGTCTACAGACTCCTGGTGGTGACGGCGCGAAGAAACCACGTATCAGCACGTCTGCTGCTGTCAGACGGGAAATGGCAACTGGTGATGCGACGCTTGACCCTGGGCCCCGTGAACCTTAGATGGACATGACAGTTGTTCTGAACGGTGCAGAGTCGACGAATCTCAAGAGCCTTCTCCAAACCGCGGATGTCTTTCAACAATCGAGATTCCCTGCCCGCGAATTTCACATCATGGACGGTGGCCACTAGGGATTCGAAGCCAACGTTTATGGAGAATACCACCTCGTGATTCGTGAAGAATTTCCGAATGGTAATCCGGAGGAGGCCGCCTTCAAGGAGCTTTGCCTCTGGCTGCATAAGAAGAGCATCGCAGTCAACTAGGCTTCCTCTTCTCTGCGTCCCTGCGCCCTGCGCCTCTGCGGGAGGATAACCATCCGTAGATTACGCAGATTTCCGCAGATTCGTTCTCGACACGGCACACGACTGGCGCTCAAATCATGGCCTGTCTTGCGGTTACATCGTGCTTAGCCAAGAAGATCGGCAAAGCCGTCTATCCAGCTAGTTCGAGCGAGCTATGGTATCGTTTTTCAAGACCACGGAGCAGATGATTAATGAGCGGATCTGACAGGGAAGGGCCAAAGGAAGCCTGCGGTGTCTTTGCGATCGCCAGCGAACAGGCAGCAGAGAATACACGTCACGGATTAATCGCTCTCCAACACCGCGGTCAGGAAAGCGCAGGCATCTGCATTCTTCGCGATGGAAAGTGCCATTTGCACCGCGGAATGGGACTGGTGCGCCAGGTATTCCGCGAACTCCCACCCGGCTGGGATGTACCGCATGACATGGCAATTGGCCACGTGCGCTACAGTACCGCTGGAGACTCTTCGGTGATTAACGCCCAGCCCTTTGCTGTAGAACTGGACTGCTGGCGGTTATCCCTGGCCCACAATGGCAATCTTTCGAATGGCGGCGTTCTGCGTGAACACCTCAAACGCCAGGGCGCCATTCTGCAGGGCTCTACGGATACCGAGCTAATTCTGCACCTCGCAGCCAGGAACCATGTCATGGGCGAGACGCCGTGGCGCGCCCTGCAGAAGGCGCTGTCCTTTGCCGAGGGGGCCTATTCGATTGTCGCCTTATGTGAGGATGGCATGGCTGCAGTTCGTGATCCGCACGGATTCAGGCCGTTGGTCATGGGCCGACTCGATGGCAAGATTGTCTTTGCCTCCGAAACCAGCGCTTTCGATATGATCGGCGCTGAGTATGAGCGTGAAGTTGAGCCGGGCGAGTTCATCCACGTCGCACTTGATGGCACAACCACGTCCTCCATGCTCCCGCAACAAGCGCGCCTGGGCCACTGCATCTTTGAGTACATCTACTTTGCCCGTCCCGACAGCATCGTCTTTGGCGAGTGCGTCTACAAGGTCCGCAAGCGCCTCGGCGCGCAACTGGCTCGTGAGGCGCCCGTGGATGCCGATGTCATCATGCCAATCCCAGACGGCGGCATGTATGCAGCACTTGGCTATGCCGAAGAATCCGGGATTCCCTTCGACCTCGGAATCATGCGGAATCACTATATAGGCCGGACTTTCATCCAACCCACGGAGGATGATCGACGAAACGCGGTAAAAGCGAAGCTCAACCCGATTCGGGATGCAATCCGCGGCAAGCGCATCTGCCTCATCGAGGACAGCATCGTACGCGGAAATACGAGCCGCGAGCGCGTCCGCACCCTCCGCGAGTGCGGGGCTAAGGAAGTGCACGTGCGCATTAGCTGCCCTCCGCACATCAGCCCGTGCTACTACGGCATCGACTTTGCCGAGAAAGACCAGTTGATTGCGAATAGCCATACCTTGGATGAGATCAGGGAATTGATCCAAGTCGATTCGCTGTCCTATCTCAGTCTAGAGGGCCTGCTCTCCTGCGTCCGGTCCCATCCCGTCGGCAATTTCTGTCATGCCTGTTTTTCCGCCGAGTATCCGATTGAGCCCCAGGGCGTCGTTGCCCGTTGCTAGCCGGTTGCGAGGAAGTTCCGCATTCTTGCCATCTACTAATCTGCCCGGAAATTTCGTATGATCCTCTCCGATGCGACCCTCAAACGCATGATCGACAGCGGCGAACTGGACGTCAATCCGCTGGTTGATAACTCCATCCAACCTGCCTCGATCGACTGTCGCCTCGGGGACCATTTCCTGGTGATGGAAGATAAGAATATGGGGGTGGTCCGCTTGGACGACGAGATCCTCTATCGAGATTTCAATGGGCCCAATCTCACGCTTCCGCCGCACTCGTTTGTGCTAGCCACGACCATGGAATACGTGCGCCTGC
>DMTJ01000307.1 GCA_003477185.1 Lentisphaeria bacterium | reverse complement strand
TCGCCCCCAGCTCCACCACCGCCCGCCGTCTTGATGGTGACTTTGTGGCGGGTGTTGATGCGCAGACCAAGAGCGAGAGCCACACGGATGTCCATGTAGCCTGTGCTCGAGACTGGGAGGCCGGTGCTGCCTTCGTCGATGCACACGTAGAACGATTGGGTCGGGTGGCCGGTGAGAGTGCCGCGGGCACACGCTCCGATGGGCCGGGAAGGGTCCAACGCAGCGTCGTCGTCGCCCAGAGGTTGTCGGAGCTTGGAATGCACAACGCGGGTGGCGTGGAGGTCGGCTCCAACGCTCTCATCGTAGACGGACGGCGCAGGCGTTAGCATGCGCCCCCAGTAGTTGCATGGGTCGACAGAGTCGAGGTCGCAATCCATAGCTGCCAGTTCGACAAAGTTCGCCGCACCACCGCTGAGGGTGCGAGAACTGTCGCTGGTGTGCCATCCGCCCTCAGCTGAATCCGTCGCCGTCTTGGTGCGAGGCGTAAAGTCTTCAGCTTGTCGCTTGATATGATTGATTTGATCGTTCAGCGCCGCGGCCGTAGCCGGGGCATTGAGAGTCAAGTCTTGGTATAGATCAAATCGCTCGTCCGGTGGTAGAACGATTGTAGTGATGATGTCGCTGCGGCCTCGTGCTAACACCCGCCGGGACGTTTTCTGAAACCGTAGCTTGTTGCGCCTGCTGTCAGCGTCGCTGATGGCCACACCGTCGAGCGTGCAGACCGCGAACGGAAGAGTGTTGGGTCTGGGACGGCAGATCTGAGCGTACGGTACACTACGTGGAAACGTGGTGCAGCTCTTTGATATGCAGTCGTTGTTGCTCTTAGCGGCGGTGCAGTCTCCGTAGAGGAAGAGGTGATCTGGCCTGGCGTCGATGTATTCAGGCGTGTACCATGATTGGTCCGGTGCCATCACCACTCGGTAGCCGGTGGGATCGAGAACGCCAGCCAGCGAGAAGTCGTCCTTCTCCACCTCTCTGTCCATGTCAGCGGGACCGTCCTTGAGATCATGAGGGCCAAACTGAGCGGCGTCGGCTGCCTTCTCGGACGGCGTGCGGACGTCTTCGAGAGTGACCTTCAGGCTGGCGAGAAGAGCCAGATTGACGAGCTGCCCACGCATGTGCATCAGTTGTTGCAGGTACTGCGTCGGTGTGAGCTCGCTTTCATCATCATATTGTATCAGGTTATGCAGTTGGTAGACCTCCTTGGTGGCGGAGTGGAGATCGGTGCGTCTGCGTCTCTGCTTCACAGCCACGAGTCGTTGAGATGCTGTCATATCGTCGGTCCGATTTGGTCCCATTCCCAAATCCGATGACGTGTCGACAGCGTCCGACTGCGACGGTGTTGCAGAGTGGCTGCCCTTGGGTGTAGCAGCCTGTTGAGCATTACTCGTCTGTTCCCACACAGACGGTGTCCGATCTGGCCCCGTCATCGTAGAGCCGTTGCCGGTGCGTGCTGGGAACAGCGGACGCATCGGCACGATTACATTGGTGACGGTTGGGCCAGTGATGTTGACGGCGCGTGATTGGGCGCCATCTATGTATGTACAGAAATCGGACGTGACCTTCAGAGGAGAGACGGCGGGAGGGTCGCCCCCGGCGCCGACCGGAGCAGGGTGGGCGATAGACTGTGCCCGATCAGCGCAGTCCGCCCATGCATCGCTTAGGACGCTTAAGACACCTTTGGTGCGGATGGATGTGTCAAATCCACCCGCACCGTCCTACGGACGGCCGCCGCCTCCGTGGCGGCTTTTGGTCTTGTCGAATAGGTTGGCGTCCCATTGCAGTTTTCTTAGCTCCTTGTGCACCTCCGTCGGTCGCTGTTGGCCGTTGATCCGGTTGAACTTGCTTCCCTTTCCGAACGCACACTCATTCAACTCCACACGGTGCTTGTTGCGTATGATGTTGGCCGCGTGGCGCAGATCTTCGACGTCGGGATGGTCAACCAGCTTGGTGGCTTTAGCGATCGCAAACGGGCATGCCACATTGGTGTGGTTGAAGGTGGAAGCGCCGGCCTCGGCTCTGTCCGGGTTGCGGGAGATGTACTCCCTAGCTTCAGCCATGCAGTCTGCGTTGTCACAGTGGAGCGCACTTGTGCTCTGAGTGCGTCCCGGGATGCAGCTGGCGTTCATCCACTTGCCATTGCCGTTCTCGATGGACTGAGGTGTGTCCTTGCGGCCATCCGTGCTAACGACGGTGGTGGTGTGCGATCCAGCGTTGCTGCCCTTTCCTCTGCCCTTGCCGTTGCCTTTTCCCTTGCTTTTGCCCTTGCCTTTGCCTTGGTCACGCCGGTGTCCTTTCGACGATGCATAGGCTTGAGGATTGCTTAGTACGCCGAGTTCAGGGTCAGTGCAGTCGTCTGCAAATTTGTCATCAGGCTCGAGAACCTCAGCTACCTTCAGCTCGTTGCGCCGGCCTCTGAGCTTCGGAATCCGGCCGCCACCAGTCGTGCCTTTGGACTGGCTAGCGCCCTGTCCGCCTCCGGCTGCCCTGCCGTTGGCCGCGGCCCGTGTGTTGGGCTGGGTTGCGGAGCCTCGGTTCTTGGACGCAGGAGAGCCCCACTCGAGTGCAGGGCTCGCGGTGAAGTTGCGGTGCGGCTTGGCCAGTTTGATGAGGGAGAGAATCTGCTGTTTCATCCAGTCTTCGTCCCACGTGGATGCCTTTTCGAATATGGTTTGGTCGTGCCTGTCCCAGAACATGTCCTGTATCGGGGCCGGGCATGAGTAGAGCATCTTGATTACCCACGTGCGTGTGTCATCCTTGGCCAGGTGGTCGAGCAGCTTCTGTCGAGACGTCTCAGTGGTGAGTCGACGCTCCCAGTCTCTGAACAGCTCCACTTTAGTGCCGTTTTCTTCGATCTTCATGAACATGGTGGCTGGGATCTTGATTCGTTTGACTGCAATCCACTCCAGAGTCTTGCGACGGGAGTCATAGAGCGTTTTGTCGTGCTTGCAGAGAAAGAGCATCAACTCGGCGAGGCGATAGTTCCTATGTGCGAACATGGGGATGTCGTCTCCAAACACATCCGCCCACTGCGGGTCGTGCTCGATCGCAAACTTTATCACGTCACTCTCGTTGGATTCGTCCGCTGTGCTCGTGCGATTCTTCAGTTCCGACCTCCACGCCGCCTGCAGCTCCTTCTCTGCTTGTGCGAGGAGCTTGGTGTATGCCGCCTGCTGGGTTTTGTAGCCGCAGGTGTTGAGGAAACCTGGGAGAAAGTCACGGCGGGCGTAGTCAGCCATTGGCGTGTGCTTTGTCTTGGCAGGAATGGCGTCCAATATCTTTTGGTCTTCTGAGGCGGATGGCGCCATTTTGAGAGTTTTGTCGTCGTTGACTAGAGCATGGCTGAGGGTGGCAAGGATCGCTTCCATGGCATATATTTCGCCAAGCACGTTGCCTTCCTCGTCCTTGTCCATGCCCTCGAACTCGGAGACAGTTGCTTGGGCTATGGTTCCAGCTTTTGCCTGCTGGCTCAGGTTGATGGTGTGTCTCTTTATTTTGGATCCGTTCAGCATTGTGATGTGTTGGTCATCTGCGTTGCCAGCCGATGCGGTCCGGCTTAGGCTGAGCATAGAGGCCATCTGGCCGAGCAGTTCCGTCTGCCTTCCCAT
>DMTJ01000456.1 GCA_003477185.1 Lentisphaeria bacterium | reverse complement strand
CGAAAGCTCAACACTGAAAGCAAGTTTGCGACGGTATCTCGATTGCCACTATTGGAGACATAGACGCCGGGGCTCACTTCCGAGAGATGCGCGAAGTTCGTCGTGATTGTCTTCGAGGTGACCGGGTCACTCCCGTCGTTGGTGGTGTCGTTCAAACACAGATTAAGCTCGGCGGAGAACTCGGCGACTGCATTAACGGCTTCGACCACAGCGAAGGCGCAGGTTACGCCTGACGTGATGTTGATCGTCAGAGTATTATCCACTGCATTATATGCTGCATTAGCACCACCGTCGGTACGGGTATCGAGGATCTCTACGGTCACGCCGTCGAAAGATGACTGAGGAGAACTTACCCATAGATCAAAGTCGTCGTCATCGTCAGCGTCGGTGGATGTAATCCGGTGTTGCACTTCACCTGAGTCGGCTGGGCTGACAGTGACCGACATCGTGAGAATCTGTGCAGGAGTATGGACGCCAGCGTTCGGACAGCCCACGGGATTCCCAAAGTAATTGTCTATATCACTCACTAATGCAGCGGTGAATGGGGCGACGAACTTGTTGTCGTTGATGTTATGAATGGGATTGGGATTCGTCAAGGTAGGAGCATCATTCTGGGACAGTGCGCGAACGAGTGTCTGCGAATCACGGACGATTGATGCGTCAACGTTATCAGTCACTGAAATTGTAAATGTGGTAATGTCTGTGCTACCGGGCATGATCCGGTTATTCGTCGGCGTAAAGGTCAAGCCTTGGAGCGCGGTCGTCGTTGCGGTCGTCGTTCCGCTGATGGTGTAAACGATCGGCACAGTGGTTCCAGCTGTTTCGTTATCCTGAACAGTGATCGTGTAACCAAAAGGCTCCTGTAAGGTCAGTGGCACTGGACCAGTGAGCGCGGTCAGAACCAATACGATCGTCTCTTCGAATGTATCGAAGGTGACATCGTCAAGAACGTCCAGGGTTACGGAGAGTGTATCGCCGTCGACAGATCCGGCTGGGAACGTCAGGATAGTCGAAGTGAAAGCGGTGTAGTCACTATTCACGGTGGCAGTGCCAGTGGCGGCATCACTAACAGTGAAGTATGCTGCACTGACGAGCGGGCCACCTGCGTTTGGAATGCTCAATGTCACATTGACGGTCCGGGTGACGTCGGCCTCACCGATGGTCACGCCGGTCGAGTCGAAGGAGATGAAGGGATTGTCTTCGTCTGCAATCGAGACCTCATGGGTCAGCAGACTGCCGAGAATGGCAGGGCCAGACAGCGTTGTGATAGCCAGGTCAACAGTCTCGTTCCCTTCGGTGTCGGTGTCAGCACTGGGTGTGATGGTGACAACGCCCGTGTCGCCATCAGCCGCTCCGATCGGAAAGACAACAGTTGCGAGCGCGGCGGCGTAGTCGCCGCCACCAGCTGAGCCAGTGCCAGAGTCGACGACGGTGACCGAGATTGGTGCTGTAGTGGTTCCGGCTACCTTACTATGAAGAACGACAACGTCCAACGCGGTGGTTTCATCCGCGGTCTGGCTGCGGCGTGTCTGGAAGTTGATATAGGAATCGACGACCGTGAACCCTTGGGCCACGGCGTTGCTGAGCGTGCCCTTGAAGCAGCTGTCAATGCTGACAGAAACCGAGAGAGTGTCGAGCGGGTCGCCGTTGTTGGCACCTGAGATGATTTCGTCGACGTCGTCAAGTACGACGCTGGTAAATGGATTGATTGTGGTTTGATCGTCTGTGTCGAAGACAGTCGTGCTTCCGAGTGTGATGACAGGCACATCGTTTACCGGGGTAACGGTCACGCTGACCAGTTCGGTCGCGGAAGAGAATGGAGCCGTACCGCCCGTTCCAGCATTGGCGACGTCAAATGTGGTTCCGTGAAGCCCGGTTGTGGCAGGCGTCTGATCCCACGCATAGAAGCTGTAGGTTGTTTCGGTGCCGTTGTCTGTATCAGGTTCGAAGCGCACCAAGTCTGTAGCACGCAACAATAGTGCGCCAGCCGGACTTAAAGGAGTCGGTACAGGGATCCAATCGGTACCGCCGTTAGTCGAGAACTGGAAGACGCCAGTGTTGTTCACGTGCTCGATATTGGTGGCATAGATGGCGATACCCTCAACTGAGGCGGCATCAACGTCCGTGATTGGATCGACTGGGTTGTTTTGATCCAAGATGGCAGAAACGAGATTGCCAGCACCGCCGTTGGCATTCTCAGTAAAAATAAAGCTGTAATCTTCGTTCTCGATCAGCACTGGCGCGTCGTTAATAGGAGCTGCGTGAAGGAGGATCGTCCCAGCCAGTGTAGTGGTGGCATCTTCGAGGCCATCTGAGATGACGATGTTCACGGTCGTGTCGGTGTTGTTGTTTGCCACAGGAAGGAACTGGACGGCCGCCAGGGCTGCATTCACATTTGCGACCGAGTCGGTGATTGTCCAAGTCGGAGCTGCGTAAGTCCCGCCGAAAGCAGTGGAGAGCGCGCCGGTCGTGGCGTTATCGAGCGTGAGAGTGACGGTGATCTGCTCATCAACGTCTACGTCAGTCACAACGATGTCAGTGAAGTCGACGTTGGTTGTATCTTCGTTATAGGAAATGAACTGCGTCAAGTTGGTGGCTGCTGTCTGGTCGTTTATGGAAGCAACGACGACATTGAGAACTTCGTCTTCAATACTGAAGGCAGAGAGGTTGACGCGAACAGATGCGTCAACCAAGCGACCGGATTGGGCGCCATCAGTAGCGTCCCAGCCGTAAAAGGTAGCTGTGGCAGTTTCGCCACTTATGCTATCCCCGGTATAACGCAAGTGATGGGCAGCGCTCAGCACGAGTGCGGACGTGAGATTGACTGTTGGAACAGTCGCATAGGTCACTTCGTTGTCGGTGCTGAATTCCCAAGTGCCAAGACCGGCAAACGCGTAAAATGCCAACCCGAGGGGATCTCCATCACCGTCGAAGAACAAGTCTACCCCTGGAGCAACGTCGGCCTCAACCTCGGTAATCGTAAAGGAAACGCCTGAGATAGCATCTTCTGTGGTTGTGAAACTGGGAGTAGCAGTGTCGACAATGACCGGCTGGAAGTTGTCATCATCGGTAATGGTGTAGACAGCGTCTGTGGTTGCCCCAAGACTGGCACCGCCCGTGACCGTCAACTGAAAGTTTACAGTCTCGTCACTAGGTGCTTCCGGCACCGTATCGTTCAGTACGGGAAAGCTGACCGTCTGGGTCGTAGCTTCGCTAGCGAAGGAGATTGTGACGATTGGTGGCGTATTTGTGTAGTCGGTGCCTGCGATAGCAGTACCGCCACCCTGGTCAGTCAATGTGAGGATGGGGACATGGACAAGACTGCCAGTACGGTTGACCGTGACGAGCTGACTGGAAGGAGCGTCGGTTTCGTTGTCGCCATAAGCAGCAGCAGATAAGGTGACGCTGGGCTGGCTGACGTCGAGTGCATCGACATAGTAAGGAGTCGTCGGATCTTCGTTCACAAACACGAGGCGGGTAAAGGAGGCAGGCGAGCCAACCATGTCGAACCAAGTACCGCCGTCGTCGCCGCTGCTTGGGGTCGAACCGCCGTCTGTGTTATCAGACAGAGCCACTGGGGTGCCATCACCGGCATCAACCCAAACCTGGAATCGGCCATTGGTGTAATCTTTAATCAGGCCGATGCGGGCAAACGCACCATCAGCGAGTGTAACGTTCGCGGTAGGCGTCAACCATTCGTCAGTGCCGCCAGCATCGTTGTGAAGAATGCCAATCGAGCCAGTGCTTGTAAAGTAGATGCCGGCAGTGGCCGTTGCATCAACGGAAGGTGCGCTCGAACGATGAACGGCTGTCACCAAAAAGTCAGCAGCCACAACGCCGGTGGCTGGTTCGAAGTAAACGCTGGCTTCGTCACCGACTTCCAGGAAGTTTCCGCCGCCACCACCGTTGGGCTGGGTGCCGCCGTAGGCCGCGAGAGCAGTAGCGGCGGCGCCGCCGGTGACAATCGTGCTATTCCCGGCAGTGCCTTCGGTCCAGCCAGGGAGATCCGCAGCCTGATCACCAACCGTCCGGCCGTCGAAGTTCTCCGCGTAAGGAACAGCGTTGAATTCCTTAATGGTGGCAATCAAGGAGGTGGGGGCAACGGGCTCAGCGTTGGAGAGCACGGTGAGTTCAAACTCTACGAACTCGTCTCCTTCACCAACGCCCCCAGCAGCCAACGCGGTAAAGGTGAAGGACTTCGAGGTTTCACCGATTGCGAAGGTCAAGCCAACTGGATAGATATCGGTGTAGTCAGTTGCTGCGGTGGCGTCAGTGCCGCCACCGGTGTCATTCACTTCCACGGAGGTCGCAGCGCCGGTCGCGCCGGTACGGGTGACGATAACGCTTACAGCTTGGCCTTCGAAGACGACCGCAGCCAGTGCGGTGGAAAAGGAAACAGACGGCACACTTGCTGTCAACTCCACGTCGGTGCCGGATCCACCTGCGTAGCTGATCGTGAAGACAGTCCCGTCGGCAGCGAAGGATGCACCCTCGGCTAGGCCGTTGAAGGTGCCACTGTGGGTGATCGCCGTGTCTATTATAATGTATGAGTCATTGTTTGCCGGCGCGTATCCGAGCTGGATATCCAGCGTCGCGCCTCCACCGCTGTCGGCATCAAGATCTGTACTCCCCGAAACCGTGATCTGGTCGTGGAGAGTGCCTGCAGTGGTTCCGTTGATCTCGATCGCGAGGGTGGAACCAGTGTTCATGTCCAAATTGCCGGTAACTGCGGTGATACCGGTGGCTGCTGCTGCAGTTATTCCGGAGAGCATGACCAGTACGATTGCCAGAAGGGGCAATCGGGTGGGTTTCGATGAAGTCTGCATTTTCATATACCTCGATATAAGACGTAGGGCGCGGTTGTGCTATGTATCATTTCCAATACAGATATTGCGATATCAGAAATGTTCAAGCTTATTTCGCGAAGTTGTGGGACGATGGGATCTCTATCGGCAGGCTCAGGCAATGCGTACTGACTTGCTGGGCCGCTCGCTTGTAGGCTGCAACCGTCGGGTAGTGGCAGCGGAAGGTATAGCAGGGCCATGCCGCGCGGCGATCTCGAGAAGGGGCGCCCATGTTGCGGAGGTAGAGTGGCGGGTGCTAAACAAGGCTCAAGGCTTTGCGAAGTGGCGTACCAAGGCCGGGATAGGTCCGCGATCCGCGCGAACTGCGACTTCTTTCGTATCACTGGTGCCACCGCAAGAGGCTGCGGTACGGCAGACCTGAGCCGGTAGGGCACTAAAGAGGGCCGCAGAGACGAGACGAGCTTGCGGGTAGACATACCCGATGGGGTGAACGCACGTCGTTTGCGGAGGCGGGGGTTTTTGCGTCGTGGGCGCTCCGCGCGCGAATGCCACAGCGGGGGCCCTGGGGACCGAGCGAAGGGAGTTGGTGATAGAGTCCGAGTGTCCCCGGGCGCGCACTGTATTATGACGCTGTCGCTCGGCCAGCATTGATCTTCAATCGAGTACGCGTAGTAGTCTGTTTCTTGCGGAGAGAGCAGGTGCTGCTTGGTCCGCTATGGATGGGGCGACCGTGTTGAAGCTTTTCCGCAGTATTGACCCAGTTTTTTGGGCCGGTCTTATGTGCCCCATCAGCCAATAGGAGGTCCCCCTGATGTTGAATGCATTGATCAGCCCTCAGTTGTATGAGGTGTGGAATCTGACGCATCCATTCTTCGGCTTGGCTGCCTTTCTCCTTGGTGCGTGCATCGGCAGCTTCGGAAACGTATGCATCTGGCGAATGCCGAGACGCGAGTCGGTGGTGATCGTCCCATCGCACTGTCCGAGCTGCGACGCCCACATCGCCTGGTACATGAATATCCCACTGCTTAGCTGGCTTGTGCTGCGCGGTCGGTGCTGGTATTGCAAGACTGCGATCTCCTGCAGGTATCCCTTGGTCGAGGCGATTGTGGGTGCCCTCTTCGTCCTGTGCTGGTTGAAGGTAACTGCATCGCCCTATGGGGAACCGGGGCTACCGCTTGCTTCTCTGATCCCGATGTGGTTTATCGTCTCTGCTGCAGTGGTGATCTCGCTGATTGACCTAGAGCATTTTGTGATACCCAGTCCGATCGTGGTCACTGGACTGATTCTGGCAACGGTGCTGGCGATTGCCATGCCAGCTGGCCACTTCTTGGACTACAGCCATTACGCATCTCGGCACCACCACATGCTCACGCATGGGTTTCTGAGTTTTGTCCTGCCGGCTGGGAGCAGCCTCCTTGAGTCTGCTCGCTTTGTCGCCACGGTCGACTTGGTTCTAGGTATCGTCCATGGTGGGGGAATCCTGTATGTTCTAGGCCTGATAGGGGATCTGCTCTTCCCGATGAGCAAGCACAGTTCAGATGAGGGAGCGGAAATCCTGATTGAGCAGGACGCTCTGACTGTCGACGGTGAGACTGGGGAATGGGATGATTGGCTGCCGCGTTATAAGGACGAGATTCGCATTACCGGGCGGCTGACGCCGACAGGGGCCGAGCCAGTCGAGATCATCGCAACGGACACAGGGGTCAAAGTTGGCGAGACGTTTACGCCGAGGGAGAAGATTGAGGCGATCTCAGTGAAGGCGACGGCGTGGACCTTACCACAGATTGCTATGGGGATGGGCGATGTGAAGCTAATGGCAATGATCGGTGCGTTCTTTGGCCCAGACGGGGTGCTGCGTATTCTCTTTGTCGGCTGTGTTCTGGGAAGCGCTATTGGAGTAACCGCCTGGGTTATCGCTAAGCTCCGGCGCCGACCGACGACCAACAAAGTAGCGTTCGGCGTCCCGCTGATGGTGGCCGCTGTGCTACACATGATGCTGTTCTAATGGCACAGACCATTTGGATCATGGCCGGTGAGGCCTCCGGAGACCTGTATGGCGGCAGGCTTGCAGAGGAACTGCGTATGCGGCAGCCGGGAGTCACGCTGAAGGGCATGGGGGCTTCTCACATGCACGAGGCCGGGGTTGACTGCTTGGTAGACTCCACTGAGCTCGGCGTGGTCGGTGTGATTGAAGTGCTGAAACACTACCCAATGTTCCGCCGTGTCTTCCGGCAGTTGGTGACCAAAGCAGAGCAGGAGCGGCCTGACGCGGTCGTGTTGATCGATTACCCGGGCTTTAATGTCCGCTTCGCAAAGCAACTCCACGCCCGTGGCATTCCCGTAATCTACTACATCAGTCCGCAGGTCTGGGCTTGGGGAAAGCGGCGCATCCCGCTCCTTGCCCGCATTGTGCAGAGAATGCTGGTGATCTTTCCATTCGAAGTGGACGTCTATAAGGATACTGGCCTGGATACACGATTCGTCGGCCACCCACTCGTGAACATCATGGAGGAACAGAGGGAGTGGGGCCTTGAGCGTGAGGCAGACTTGGTGCTTCTTTTACCAGGCAGCAGAAGGTCCGAGATTGAACGCCTACTTGAACCAATTTTGGAGTCAGCTGCACATGCCAAGGCCATGAACCCGGCGCTTCGGTTTGTGATCTGCTGCCCGCGTGAACACATCGCGGCCCTGATCGAAGACCGCGTGCGCGCGCACCCGCGAGTGCGGGCGGAAGTTGTCGTGGGGGAAACCGTCCACTGGATGCAGCGAGCCTCCGCTGGCATCGCGGCCTCGGGGACGGTCACTGTACAGGCGGCAATTCTCGGCCTGCCGCTGGTCGTGGTCTACCGGGTCAATGCGATCACCTACCTGATCGCAAGAGCACTAGTGAAAATCGAGTATATCACGATGGTCAACTTGATCGCGGAGCAAGAGGTCTTCGAAGAGTATATCCAAGGAGACGTCTGCCCACGGGATATCGCCAACTCGCTCTGTACAATTCTTCCGGGGGGCACACGACGCGCCGCAGCCCTAGACGGGATCGCGACAGCGGTCGGCCGCCTCCGCTCGTCAGAGGACGCAAGCGCAGCCGCAGCACGAAGTATTCTGAATGCGATACCATGTCTGGACAGGGGCTAGACGAGCGCGATGACGCCCCCCTATCCGGGGGAGTTGAGATCGCGCCGCACAGAACTCGGGGATTTGGCACCTTTTCGGGAGTCTTTCGCCCCACCATCCTGACTATCCTGGGCGTGATGATGTATCTCCGGGAAGGCTGGCTCGTAGGGCATGCCGGAATCGCTGGCGCGATTCTTGTCATCGTATGCTGCTTCCTGATTACGGGCGCAACAGCACTCTCCCTTTCATCGATCACCACCAATATTCGCGTGAGCTCAGGTGGGGTGTTCTCCATCATCAGCCAGAGCTTGGGCTTAGAAGTCGGTGGCTCGATTGGCATCCCCTTCTTCCTCGCGCAAGGGTTATCCGCTGCGATGTACCTCTACGGCTTCTATGAGGGCTGGAGCTATGCGTTTCCCAACCACCCGCCAGCTGCTATTCTGAGTCTCGCGTTTCTTGCCGCGGTTGGCTTGAGCTACATCAGTGCTGGGTTGGCATTCCGCATTCAGATTGTGATCCTGATCGCGGTCAGCGTCGCACTTGCATCGATGTTTACGGGCTTGGGAGTACACCCCCATAATCCCGAGCCCTTGCTCTGGGGAGAGTTTGACGTGAGCTTCCGGGATTTGTTTGCGGTCTTTTTTCCAGCGAGTACCGGGATCATGGTCGGTGCCAGCATGTCCGGGAGCCTAGCCGACGCAAGGCGTAGCATCCCCCGCGGCACCATGGCGGCGTGGGCAATCGCCCTGGTTGTCTATTGTGCGCTCGCGGTGTGGTATGGGAATATCGCCACCAGCCAGGAGCTTATAGACCTTGACGGTGGCTTGATCGCTGCCGACCGCTCCTACTACCAGAAGGCCGTGCTCGTCGGGATTATTCTCTCCTGCTTCTGCGCCGCGCTTAGTTCCCTAGTTGCCGCACCGCGAGTCCTGCAGGCGCTCGCGGCGAATCAGATTATTCCTTGCCATGCCTCTCTGGCCAAGCTGGTCAAGGGGGAACCCCGCAATGCAACACTCGCCACCGCCCTACTCGTAGGCTTGGCTCTGATTTTCGGTGACCTGAATGGGATCGCCACTGTCCTGACTATGTTCTTTCTCATGGCGTACTTCTCCATCAACACTGTCCTGTTGCTCGAGCAACAGCTACAACTGATTAGCTTCCGACCCGAGTTTCGCGTGCATACCGCGGTTCCGGTAATTGGGGCTGCGTCCTCACTGATGGCCATGGTCGCTATCAATCCGTTGGTTGGCCTACTGGCACTGAGCGTCAGCGTAGGCATTTACGTATACCTCGATCGCAGGAAGCTAAGCACCCCTTGGGAAACTGTGCATTCGGGCCTCTTCTTCAGTATTGCAAACTGGGCCGCTAAACGTGCGAGCACTGTGGACCAGAAGGGCCTGGAGAGGGCCTGGCGGCCAAACTTTCTCATTCCCATCGAGCGTGAAGCACAGTTCGAAGGCAACTTCCGATTCATACGCGACCTCACCTTTTCCCAAGGCGCAGTGCACGTGTTGGGGATCCGGACCCCAGGTAGTCAGTCCACGTTTCATGGGTTGCGTGACCTTGTTCACGCCATGCAGAAAGAAGACAAGCTCTTCGCCACCCACGCCGCCACAGAATCTTCGAGTTTCGGCGCCGCAGTGCGGGACAGCGCCGCGCTACTATCAGGAACATTCTTCCGCCCCAATCTCATCTTTACCTCCATCGAAAGTCGATCCGATGAGGATATTCAGGCAATCATGCACGTCGCGCGCGAACACCAGATGGGGGTCTTACTCCTGGCAGCTCACCCGGTCGCGGGTCTCGGCCGCGAGCGGACCGTCAACCTTTGGGTGCGCGACCAATCTCCCGACTGGCAACTTGGCCTGAAGCTGGCGAACCTAGACTGCGCCGTCCTTATGAGCTATCAGCTCCAGAAAAACTGGCAGGGCACTGTACGATTGCTCACGGTCGTCCGCGAGGCAAACCATCTCGAGCTTGCCAGAACCTTTCTTACCGATCTTCTTAGACTGGCCCGGATGTCGAAGAACGTCGCCATTGATGTCCGCCAGGGGAGCTTTGCCACTGCCCTTCAGGATGCACCGAGAGCGGACCTCCACATCTTCGGTCTTGCCTCGGAAACCACCGTCACGTCCATGCGTACGCTCGTCCAGAGCGTGGAAGGCTCCTGCCTGTTTGTTCTCGACTCAGGCTCAGAAAGTGCCCTTGCCTGAGTCAGCGCGCCGGTAACACTTCCACATACTCCGATTCATCAGTTAGCCGATCCCATCCGGCTCGGCAAATCTCGATGTTCTGCGCCAGTTCACCACTCTGGAATCGTCTGCGCAGCCGCGTGAGAACTTGCCCCTCTTTCAGCAGGCCTCGCAATGAGCCAATCGCCTTAAACTCCTGGTCTGACGCAACCCGCCACAGGTAGCCTTCCGGCTTAAAAGCTTTGCTCCGCGCGACGCGTCGCTCGATCTCATCCGCGGCATCAGACATCGCCACACGATCAGAACGGTCCGTGCCTTCATATCCTTCATCGACATTTGGCAGTGCCTCACTGTAACTGCCGTCTCCCGTCGTCAAGCTGATATCAGTACTCGTCAGCCGCTTGCACCACTCCAAGCGCGTAGGCTCAATTCCCGACGCCCCAGTGCTCCCTCTTTCGAAGTCGAACCCCAAAGCCTTTGCAAGGCCCGCTACGCTTCCTGCATGAGCAGCCATCTGATCGTACCAAGCTTGAGCCCCCCACGGTAAGGCCTCTCCCCGCGGCATCCGCCCCTGAGCCCGCCTCAGTTGGTCCAGCCATGCGAACTGATAGCTCAGATCATCCGGCAGATCTAGCTTTGTGCTTCCGTGCAAGTAGAATGTTACCGGTAGCTGCCCTGACACTCCGGAGCGCAGCGAGCGCAGCGGGTAGACCGCCGGGCGCTCGCTTCGAAAGCTAATCACAACCGGAACAGTTCGCGCAGAAATGGCCGCCGCTCCCGCCCGCCCCATGTAGTGCGTGTCAAAATAGAGAGCATTTAGATACCAATCACCAAGTGCAAACTCCGCAATGGTCGACTCCCGCCCTTTCGATGAAACCCGCCGATCCGCAAGCCACGAGTACAGCTCCCTGGCTCGCTTGGGCGCAAACGCCCTGTGCTCCACAAGCATGGCTTCCATCAGCCCCTGTGACTCGGCCGCCACCGCCTCTGCGGTCAGCGCCACATCCCCCAACAGAACCGAACGCGGTTGCTCCCTTTGCTTAAGCCGGGTAAAGGCCATCAAGCCATCAAACAGGCCACCAGGAGCCGCCTCGATGCGCCCTCTCATCGGTGTCGGTAAAAGCAGCACAAACGCTCCCCCCTTTCCCCCAAGGTCGTACTGCATGCACCAGGTATGGATATCGCTCGAAGCGTCAAACGATAGCAATGCCTGGTGAGAGGAGATCCGTAGTCCAGTCCCTTCTCCCTGAAGCAGAATTCCTGCCTGTGTGTACCCACACAACAGGGCAAAACACCCGAGACTAATGAATCGGATACGCATGTGCCAAAATAGCAGCGTCGGCTTTAAACAAGGCCGCAATAATCGCAACCCGCATCCACATCCCGTTTCGCTCCTGACGCCAATACACGACACGACCGTCTCCTGAGTAATCCACCGCTTCATCGATCTCGTCGCGCTTCGGTAACGGATGCAACAAGCACCCAGACTGCTTCAACATATCCAAGTGCCGCAGCCCAAACCGGAAGCGCTCTGGAGTTGCCACATGACCGTCGCTAGCCGCCAGGCCATCCCACTCGTCCTGGATCCGCGTCATGTAGACTGCATCCGCATCCTTGATGCCATCATCAATCGAATCCACACAAGAATACGGAATCGAATGAAGGTCCAAAAATGTACAGACATCTGCTGACATTTGATAACGGTCTGGGGCTGCGAAAATTAACCGTACTCCTGGGTAATGCCGCATCATGTAAGACAAAGAGCGAACAGTGCGCCCTCTCTTAAGGTCTCCAACCATCATTATGGTTTTCCCCGCGATTCCGCCATGCTGATCAAAGCTTTTCTGAAGCGTGTAAACATCAAGCAACGCCTGAGTTGGATGCTCCTCTGTACCTGCCCCACCCGACACAATCGGAACCATTTGCTCCCCATCCCCCACCAAGAGCCGCCGCTCAGAATTCCAAGAGATCCAAAAAGCGGCCTTCACAGCATTTTCATCCTCATGGCGCATCACGATCATATCCACATAAGACATGAACGTTCGAATCGAGTCCACCAAGGATTCGCCCTTCGACATCGAACTGATCTTGAGATCACGAAGAGACATTCGTCGCATGCCCAGAATCGTCTGCGCAGCGCTGAACGACAGAAACGTTCGAGAGCTCGGCTGCACAAAGAAATTCAAAGCCGTCCGGTGACGAAGGAGGCTTGCCAATAAATCTGCCCCAGCATCTGTTTTGTGAATGATCCGGCACGCATCTGCAACTTTGCAATAATGGTCCAATTGGGAACGATCAAACTGCTCCGCGTATAGAATTGAATTTTTCCCAATAAGCGGAAGTTGCTGCTCTTTTGTGATAGCAAGGAACTGTGGAAGAGAATATCGTTTCATAGGGCACTCATTCTTGTCACGCTACTGCATTCCGGATACTGCAACTTATTAGAGATTACGCCGAGGTCCACACGAACCGCCCAAACCTGATCGTAATCGCCCTTTGCCGGTGGGCCGGGCACAAGCTTCTACTCATCCGAGATCTCCCGGGCCGGCTCTGCCTCGGCATAGACTAAAAAAGCCCTCTCCCGTGAGAGAGCGAGCTTCGCATAGGCGGCGCTTCTCTGCGCGCCCCACGCCCAAAACATCGATCGCCACCATGCGCACGAAGCCCTGCGTCCCGATCACCGCGCCGTTGCTCCAGTACGCGGCCTTCCGCAGAAAGGAAGCAACCCTAACCCCCTCTTCCTTCGCCCTTCGGTACGCGCTTTGGATACTTTCGCTTGTTGCACCGTCCTGTTCTGCGGCAATCGTCCGTGCCATATCCCCCTTCAGCTCGGCAGCTACCTGATTGGCCGAACAAAAGTGTGCACCGTCCCCCAGTGTGCGTGCCATATGCCGTAGAAATGCTCCTCCACATGGATGCCTCCCACACCCGTGCCAGGCTCCCCAACTGGAATGGCGATAGTCACCCGGCTCGTTCACGAGTCCCGCCCGCACTGGGTTCAACTCCACGTACTTTACACAGCTCCAGAGTGCCGTCTTGCCGTCTAGTAGGACACTTTTGAAGCGGTCGCCCCACAACCGGCCACGGCGACGCTTCGCGCGGCTCTCATTGAACCACATCGTGAAGAGCTGCTGCAAGTCTTTCATCAACATACTGAAGTCACACAGTCGGTCCTGGACAGCCGGTAGCCCTGGTGACTCCGGGGTCATAACGCGCCGCCCTTCGTAGTAGGCGTTGTACCGAGCCACCGTCTCTTCTACTCCCGCCTTCTTCCCAGATGCGTAGAGAACCACGTGAAAATGGTTACTCATCACCACGTACGAGATCACCTCCACAGTATAGAACTGATCCAAGCGCCTGAGCAGCTTGACAAACATCTCCTTCTCAAGCTCCCCGAGCGGGCGCTCATCGGCATAGCCACCGCAGCGGTTAATGCAGTGGTAGTAGGCCCCACCGCCTTGATATTTGATCCGTGCTGTTCTCATAAATCATTCAGTACTAGAACTTCTTGAAAAGGCAAATCCAGTTTATTAAAATGGGGTCTGTCCCTTAATTTTCGACGAGGAGAACGGGACTTGCTCGCACCTCGAGTTTTGTGGTTACCGCAGAAGGCGCTACTCGCGTGGAAAGGCCAATGTGTCAGCGATATTATCTGTCTTACCCATTGCCATGATCAGGCGGTCCACGCCTATGGCAATGCCGCCTGTCGGAGAA
>DMTJ01000481.1 GCA_003477185.1 Lentisphaeria bacterium | reverse complement strand
GCGGCGATGGATCTCTTCAATGACATCCATGCGCAGGACTTCGCCGGTGGGCTCTGAGGAGAACTTGTAGGCGCCGTGGGAGGTGCCAATGGCGACAGCGAGTGCGTCCACGCCGGTTTGGGCGACAAAATCACCGGCTTCATCAGGGTCGGTGAGGTGGTCGGCAGCTTCCTCTTCGCTGAGGCCAGCTCCGTGTCCGTCTTCGATACCACCCAAACAGCCAAGCTCGCCTTCAACAGTGACACCAAAGGCGTGAGCAACGTCGACGACGCGGCGGGTCACGGCCACGTTGGCTTCGTAGCTGTTCGGGGTCTTGCCGTCTTCATCGAGGGATCCGTCCATCATGACGGACGTGAAGCCCTGCTGAATGGCGCTGATGCAGGTGGGGGCGGAGTTTCCGTGGTCCAAGTGCATCGCGATCGGGATGTGCGGATAGAGCTCTGCTGCAGCCAGCATGAGGTGGCGCAGATAGGCGTCCTGAGAGTAGGAGCGTGCTCCACGTGATGCCTGGATGATGACGGGAGAGTTGGTCTCCTCCGCCGCTTCCATGATGGACTGGATTTGCTCCATGTTATTCACATTGAGGGCGGCAATTCCGTAATCATTCTCTGCTGCATGATCCAGCAGCGTGCGCATTGGGACAAGTGGCATGGGTAGTTCCAGGTGGTCGTTTGCGGATTCGTGCGGGCGAAACTGAAAAGGTCTAGCATTGCGGCAAAAAGTCAACTAACCAAAGCAATCCTGAGCTGCGGAATATCCGGCGATTTCGCCTATAGTGCAGCGGTGAACGAAACACCTACATCCGCCAGTTCATCGGTATGCTCGCCTGCGCCATGGTGTCGCGTTGATTCTTGGACGCTCGGCGCGCTGCTCGGTTGTGTGGGCCTAAGCCTGATCTTGACCCTGGCAGGGCATGGGATCGTCTGGGATTCATGGGAGTTCTACCTTGGGGATTGCAACCTTGCGTTCTGGCTGAGCGGGGATGTAGCACAGCTGGATGGCGCAACCGCGTCGATACCATGGTACGGTCCGGACCACGCGGATCTGGGCGCGCTATCCCAGCAGATGCCTGGCAATCCGGTGCTACTCTGGCCACACGAGGTCTGGCCGGTGGGGGCGACGATGTCGAGCCTGAGCAAGTGGCTGTTTCATGTTAAGCTGGGCTGGCTGCCGCTGTATGAGGCGCACCATCTGAGTCCGGTCGGTTTTGCGCTGCTGTTTCTGAGCGCGGTCTTCTGGTTTGTACGGCGGACTCTGGGGCGTGTACAGGCTCTTGCCGCCTGTCTGTTTCTCGCAGCACATCCGCGGCTCTGGGCACACATGCATAACAATTTTAAGGACGTGCCGCTGTTGTTCGTCTACACCGTCTGTGCAGGTGCATTCTACGTGGCGATTAGGGATCGGCGCTGGAGGTTTGCCCTGGTTTCGGCGGTGTTCTGGGGGCTTGCGATGGCTACGAAGGCAAACGCCTTGCTGCTGCCATTCGTGCTGGGACCATGGTTTCTCATTGAACTCGCGGTGAGCCGTGGGAAGGACCTAGATCGCCGATTGATTGGGGCGCTGGTTGCCTATCCATTCATTGGGCTATTGACCATGTTTGTGCTGTGGCCATATCTCTGGCTCGATTTCCCTGTTCATGTGCAGGACTATGTGGGGTCGATTACCAAGCGAGGGTTCGAGGTGGAGCATGAAGGCCATGCTTGGTATCGGCCCTTGCTATACGCAGTGGCGACCTGCCCTCTGCCGATGCTCGGCTTGGCACTGGTGGGGTGCGCGGTGCGGGTGCGCAGTGCCTTACGCGAAAAAGTCTGTGACCCACTGCTATGCCTGCTGTTGTTGTGGATGTGTGTGCCGATCAGTCGCGTGGTGATGCCCGGGGCCGCGGACTTTGATGTGATTCGGCATTGGCTGGAGTACCTCGTGCCGCTTGCGATCTTCGCAGGCATTGGCTTTGTGTGCTTGGTCGATGTGCTGGAAAATCGGTTGCGATGGGGGCGTTATGCCGTCGTCGGGGGCTCGCTCTGTGCGGTGCTGGCGCAGCCGGTGTTCTGGATCGGCCAGAACCAACCCAATACTCTTCCGTACTACAACGCGATTATCGGAGGGCTTGGCGGTGCCCAGGAGAAATCGCTGGGCTGCGCGACTGATTATTGGGGCGGGTCCTATCGTACAGGCATGAGCTGGTTGAATGAAAATGCAGCCGAGGGTGCAATGCTAATCACTGGCGTGGCGGAGCACATTACGCTGCTTGCGTCCGCGGATCCAACCGTCCTGCGCGAGGACGTCCGCCCGCTCTATATCGGTCAACTTTCCGAGGAGAAATACGCCGAGGTCCTGACGCGTTATCCGGGGCAAATCTACCTGATGTATGTCACGCGTGCTGAGTGGTATCATCCTGCCGTGCGCACACCTGACGCGGAGGTGGCACCGGTGTTCTCTGTGGAACTGGATGGGGGCACTGCGATGAAAATTCTGCAGCTCAAATGATACGGCGCATTCCCCGATCCGTCTGGTGCCTTCCGCCGGTCTTCGTGCTGCTGACAATCTGGAGCTGGCGACGTTGGCCTGATATGCTCGTGGATATTGGGCACCAGCTCTACATCCCGTGGCGACTTGCTGAGGGGGAGGTGCTGTACCGGGACATATCCTACATCATGGGGCCGCTGTCTCAGGAGGCGAATGCTGTTCTATTTCGCCTCTTCGGCGAGTCAATGAGCACGCTAATTTGGTGTAATCTGCTGATTCTCTGCGCGATCAGCACACTGCTTTGGCGCTTGCTGCGCATTTGGAGTACGGCCAACTGCGCATCTCTGCTGACGGTGCTGTTTCTGTGTGTGTTCGCATTTTCGCAATACGTGGGTGTGGCTAGCTATAACTTCGTGCTGCCGTATCGGCATGAAATGACGCATGGTCTGCTGATTCTGCTAGTGCTGGCGCACGTTCTCGCTGCAGATCCGCATTCGCCGCGTCTGCCGCGTTGGCTGTCGGCCGGATTTCTCTGTGGCTTGCTCTTTCTGCTGAAGGCTGAACTAACGCTCGCGGGGGTGGGGTTTGCTGCGGTGTTCTGGTGGCTGGGACTGCTCAGCCGTGAAGGACGTGAATGGCAGGCGTGGTTGAAGGCGTTGCTGGTCTATTCTCTGGCATTTCTTGTTCCGACCGTGGTTGCCGTGGCTTGGTACTGCCGGTGGCAGCCGCCGCTGGACGCGCTGCGCGCGGTGCTGACGACATGGGAGCTGACGCTTTTTCCGTCCGAGGCGGTGGACGGTACGTTTTATTTGAAGCTGATGGGGTTGGACCGTCCGCTAGAGTTGGGTGCGGAGATCGCGCGGGCGGCACTGGTCTGGGCCTTGGCGCTGAGTGTAGCCGTGGCCATTGGCCTGGCGACGGCAAAATTTGTTCCTCGCAGGCATGGGCGCAGAATTGCGCTGGTCGTTGCGGTGATAGTCGGGTATCTGGCGATCCCCCATGGCTGGTGGTACTCAGTCGGGCGGCCCTTGCCCTTTCTGGCTGCGGGCCTGGCCCTGTGGCATTGCCGGCGTTGGTGGCGGTTACGGCATACGCCTGCCGCACGAAAGGCCGCCATCCTGACTGCGTGGGCTGCGCTCGCGGCAGCCATTCTACTAAAGGTCTCGCTGCGCGCTCGAATTGGCCACTATGGCTTTGTACTGGCCGTCCCCGCAGCTGTCTTGGTCTGGTATGAACTCGTGCACGAGCTGCCGCTGCGCATGCGCAGGTTTCGAGCAGTTTGCGAAGTTCGCAACGCCATGATCGGGCTCTTGTTGGTTTTCTGCTTTCAGCACCTCGCCTTTACGCACGAGTTTTACACAACAAAGACCATGAGCGTAGGCCGCGGGCAAGATACTTTCTTCCATGATCCGCAGGCCAGCCCACGACATTTTCTACTGCCCAAGGTGTTGGATTATTTGCGGGATTCGATGTCGCCTGGTGAGACACTGCTGGTGGCGCCGGAGGGCATCAGCTTCAATTACTTCCTGCGTGCCCGGCATACGATCCCGTACTATCAGTTGAACCCGTGGGAAATGGTGCTGACGGGCGGTGAACAGGCGGTGATCGATAGCCTGGAAGCTGATTCGCCGGACTGGATCGTCTTGCTAAAGATCGACATGAAGGAGTATGGCTACCGGTATCTAGGTCTAGACTACGGGCTGGACTTGGTAACCTGGGTGCGCAAACACTACGATGTCGCCGAGGTGCTAACGACGAGAAACAAGGCGGAAACGCTCGGCTTTGATGCCGTCGTCATGCGGCGAAAGCCTTAATCAAGAGCCAACAGGGAATGTCCAATCGCCAAATGAAGACTGCCGAGACGTAATAAAAGTCGTGGATGTTCGAAATTCGTTGCCGGTGCCTTCAGCCGGCTGTTGGCGGTCGTATATCTATTCAGCGCTTCAGATAAAGCGCATAACAACCACCGGCGAGAAATAGAAGCGGCGGCACCACGGCCAGCAACAGGGCTGGTGCAATCATCAGCCGGCCCATGACCAGCGCAATTTCCACGCAAAGATGATAGCAGATCATCAGGCTGAGTCCGATCAGGACATTGCGGATCGAGCGGCTGCGCGAGTGCTCAATCGCAATCGGGACGCCGAGAATAATGGCGATAATACAGGCCAATGGCGATAATAGATAGGCGTAAAGCTGGGCGCGCAGTGCCGCCTGCGTCGTCGGTGCCAGCGGCCGGTCTGATTGAAAGAGAAGTTCGATCAGCTTGGCGATTGGGACTTCTTCCAGAACCTTCAGACCAACCATCATTGTGAAGCTCCGAGGGTCATCCACCAACTCTTTCTGAGGCTGTCTCCCGGGAATGTGGATCGGTTTGCCTGTGAGCTGATACCCCTCGCCGTCGTAATGACTGATTTCACCATCGGTGAACCACCAATGTCCATCCGCGAAGTCAGCCTTCCCCGCACGTATCTCCCAGGAAATTGTGCCGTCACCGCGGTACTGGGTGACGGTGATACGCTTACAGACGCCGTCCGGGGCAAAATCCTGGAATAACCAGCCCCGTTGTTCAAGCTTATCCAAGTATGCCAGATAGGCGCTCCGGTCATTGTCCCGCGTGTCGAATGGATCGGTCAGAGACTCGCGAATATCCACTGCGCGTGCGCGCCAGCCGGGCGCGCCGCAAACCAGCGCAAACTGCACGGCGGCCATCACCACAGCAACCATGGCGATGGGCAAGATCAGCTGGCGAATCGAGACCCCGGCCGCCGACATGGCGACCAATTCGCTGCTTCGACTCAAGCTTCCGACCGCAAAAAGGGCGCCCACGTGTAGCGCCATCGGCAGTGCGTGCACCAGGTATTGCGGCAAAAACAATGCCAGATAGGCAATGATCTGGGCACCACTTGCCTCGTGCTGCACAAAGCTCTGCAGGTCATCCAAGACGATCGCGATCAGAAACATCGCCGCGAAAGAACAGTAGCAGACCAAGGCGGACGCGAGAAAACGCTGGCCCACGTAGCTCATGAGCCGCCAGGATAGTTTCCGCGCGCTGCGGTCGCCCCGTAAAGCCTTAATGAATTCCAGGCTGAAGCCAGCCATCGCCTACCTGCTTCTCTTGATACGGTGAAGCGAAAGAACCCTGCTCAATCCATGACCCGCGTGCGGCAAACCACCACGCCGGTCATACGCTCCGCGAGTCCTCGGTGCGACCGCGTGCTGTAGGTCAGGATAGGTGTGAGTGGCAGTGTTAGCCAGGAAAGAACAGTAAACAGATAGGCCCGTCCCAGCAGAACTGGCTCGCCGTCCTTGCGGATCACCATGACGCCCCAGAAGAGTTGCCCAAGCGTCTGGGCCATGAATCCAAGAGCTAGCGAGAAATACGCCAACGATATCAGGATACCGGCCAGTGTATAGCAGAGGTAGGCCTGTTTGAAGGGAAACAAATCCAAAGAAAACGTGAGCCCCCAGAAGATCGCAGCCACCACGAATGCGTCAAAAAGGAACGAAGCAAGTCGTCGTCCGGCGTTCGCATTCGTCCACTTGAAGACTCCGCTGTTGGTCAACGAGTTGCTCGCTTGACCGCTTCCCAGCTCTGCCGTGGGGTTTACGAAGCTACCAAGCTTCTTCCCCATCGTCGTTTTCTCCTCTAATTCCCGATCTCGTAGGACATTTTTCAGAAAAGGAGTTTCTGCAGCCGTGTGCCACTTGCGCATCACTTCGTTGCGAATTTCGAAGTCTGCCTTGATTCGTCCGGCACCAGCCCACTTGATCAGCGTAGCCTCATCTGCTGGCCCGTATTCCGCACCTTCCGGTGTTCGTATGATGTATTGCATGCTATTCTGTTCCTTGTTGTCTAGCGCACATTTTCACGAGATCGAGCAGGCAGTTGAGGAACGCATGCAACGTCGTCAATGACATTCCGCCCAAACCTTAACTTGCGTGATTCCCTGTGTGGGGTACGATACGCCTCAGCGCGCAAATTGCGGAATTGGATTCTGGGCGCTGAAAAACCAACTTATTGTTTGAGTGCAGACGCATTTATTGAGGAGTTAGCACCACATGCTCTACCCAGAAGACCTCAGCTATTCGGCCGACCAGCCAGTTTGGGTTCGTATTGAAGGCGACGTTACAGTCATAGGTATCACAGACGATCTCGAAGAGGAGTTTCAGGATGCAGACAGCATTGAGCTGCCCGAAATTGGCGATGTCGCCGAGATCGGACGTGCCTGTGCGACGGTGCATATCGGTGTCGAAGTCTACGAGATCCTCGCACCCGTGAGCGGCCATATTGTCCAACGCAATGAAAGCGCTGCGAACGATGTGCAGTCCATCTTTTCTTCCTCCTATGAGGATAGCTGGCTGTTCAAAATCGAGTTTGACGATCACGACGAACTCGAAACACTAGTAAATGCGGACGAGTACGCCAGCACGCAACGGCAGCGGGACCTCGACGAACTTCATCTACAGAATACCGAAGCGCGCAACGACGACGAGCTCGACGACGACGCGTAATTTTTCGCAGTATCTGTGAGCCCGGCGGTTGCCTGGCGCGGCGGATGTTGCTTGGACCGATAGTCCCACAGCCCATTGAGTTCGCATTTCTTAGTGGATTTCGACGATCTTATCTTGCGGGACGGTCACAGTGCCGTATTAGTACCGGCTTGCCCAATATGGGTGGCCACAGGCTTGTTGCGGAGAGGTGACGGAGTGGTCGAA
>DMTJ01000059.1 GCA_003477185.1 Lentisphaeria bacterium | reverse complement strand
ATTCTGTACGCGGATGACATGGGCGTGGCGGATGTCTCGTACGGAGATCCGGAGGCAAAGATTCAGACCCCGCATATTGATCGCTTGGCGACACGGGGGATGACGTTTACGGATGGGCACAGCTCGTCCGGGATTTGCACGCCCAGCCGCTATGCGCTGCTCACCGGTCAGCATCATTGGCGGCGTTTCCATGGGATCGTCAATGCGTTTGGTAAGTCTGTCTTTGAGCCGGGCGAATTCACGATTGCGCGGATGTTCAAGAAGCAGGGGTATCGCACGGGGTGCTTCGGCAAGTGGCACCTGGGCTGGGACTGGGATGCGATCCTGAAACCCGGCGCTTCCAAGAAGGATAGGAAGCTGGCTGAGTCGTACGATTGGACGAAGCGGTTCCCGGCTGGGCCGCTGGACCAGGGGTTTGATCGCTATTTTGGTGATGGAACGATCAACTTCCCGCCGTATTGCTGGATTGATGATGACCGCTTTCAGACGATCCCGACGAAGCCGGTAATCAAGTCGCGACCGCTTGCCGGCGGGGGGGGCTTTCGTGCGGGACCGATGGCAGAAGGCTGGAATCCCTATGATATTCTACCGACGATCACCGAGAAGACGGTGGACTGGATCAAGGAGCAGGATGAGGAGCAGCCGTTCTTTGCCTACCTCGCGTTCAACTCACCACATTATCCGATCGTGCCCAACAAGGAGTTTCATGGGACCTCCAAGGCTGGGTTCTATGGCGACTTTGTGATCGAGACCGATGCGATGGTGGGCAAGGTGCTGGCCGCTTTGGAGGAGAAGGGCCTGCTGGAGAATACGATCGTCATTTTCACCGCGGACAATGGCACCGAGAAGCATGCGTTCGAGCGACTCCAGAAATATGATCAATGGAGTTCTGGGCAGTTGCGGGGGCTGAAGCGCGATCTCTACGAAGGCGGGCACCGAGTGCCGTTCATTGTCAGCTGGCCGGGCAAGGTCAAAGCGGGGTCACGTTCGGATGAAGTCGTTAGCCAGGTGGATTTTGCCGCGACGTTTGCGGAGATCATTGGCTATGACCTGGGGCGTGAGAAGGCAATTGACAGTTACAATCTGCTGCCGGTTCTGCTCGGTGAGAGCTACGACAGTCCATTGCGCGTTGCGACCGTGCAGAACACAAACAAAGGGGCTTACGCATTGCGGAAGGGCCATTGGGTTCTCATTGATGCACCGAGCGGTGCGGTCCAACCCGAGCCAAAGGCATATCTCGATCACTTTGGCTTTGCGGCATATCCGAAGGGCAATCCCGGGTTGCTCTTCAACCTGAAGGACGATCCGCGCCAGGCCAAGAATCTGTATGCTCAGCACCCAGAGAAGGTCACAGCCATGCGGACGCTACTGAAGCGCTATGTAGCCGGGGAGCGCTGCGCACCACAGAGGTGATGGGACAGACGGTGGCCAGCTGAAAGTCGCGCACAAGAGTAGGGGGCGAAAGTGAGTTTTGCGACTACTAGGCTCATCGTGGCAGGGAATAGGTCTGGTGTTGCCTTATCCAGGGTAGGTCGCAACTCATGAATTGGCATGTTTTGCATGGAAGCACGGGTAATCTTCGAGGGATTCGTAGAGCGCGCGTGGCATGGATGTCTCGGTGGCGTATTCTGGGGCAGGGCGAATGTTCATGGAGAGAAAAATTATGAGGATCCTTTATACCATCATACTGTTTTTGGCGGTGCAGCTCTTCGCAAAGCCGCCGAATGTGTTGTTTCTCGCAGTGGACGATTTGCGACCGGAATTGAAGTCCTTTGGCGTTGAGCACATTCATTCGCCGAATATTGACCGGTTGGCTGAGAAGGGGAGGGCGTTTCATCGCCATTATGTAAACGCCCCAAGCTGTGGGCCATCGCGCTATACGCTGTTAACGGGCCTGTATGGGGATCAAACACCCGGGAATCAAGCGCTGTTCGAACGTGCGAGCAGGATGAAGGATGCGCCGGAGACGGTACCGCCGAGCATGCCCGAATGGTTTCGAGCCAATGGGTATACGACGGTATCCGTGGGCAAGGTGTCGCATCATCCCGGTGGCTGGGGCGGGGGGAATTGGGCTGACAAGAGCCGCCCCGAAATGCCTGGGGCATGGGATCGGCAGCTGATGCCGTGCGGCGCCTGGGAGTATCCGAGTCGTGCCATGCATGGCCTTGCGAACGGGCAGAGTCGCCAGCGTGGTAAGATGAAGGCCTATGAAAGTGCGGCTGGGCCAGACACAATTTATCCCGACGGCTTGATTGCCGATGAAGGCTTGGTGCAGCTCAAGGAACTGGCGGCCGCAGACACCCCCTTTTTCCTGGCTATTGGGTTGATTCGTCCGCACTTGCCGTTTGGTGCTCCGGAGGCCTACATGGCACCCTACAAGGAGGTAGCCTTGCCGCCCACGCCGCATCCTGGTAAGCCGACCTGGCGAACAACCTGGCATGGCTCCGGCGAGTTTTCCAGACAGTACGATCACAGCGGCAGGGATCCGAATTCCGACGCTGGCTACGCAGATTTGCTGCGACGGCATTACGCGGCCTGTGTCACCTACGCAGACAAACATGTGGGAGAGATTCTGGATGCACTCAAAGAGGCAGGCGCAGAGCAGAACACAGTGGTGGTTTTGTGGGGAGATCATGGCTGGCATTTGGGAGAGCATGCGATTTGGGGCAAGCACTGTTTGTTTGAGGAGGCATTGCGATCGCCGCTGATCATCTCGACACCGAACCTGGAAGCGCCGGGCGTCAAGGCGGATGCGATCGTATCCAGCCTGGATATCTTCCCCACACTCTGCGACCTGACGGGGCTGGAACTCCCGACGTTCGCGAATGGCCGCTCATTACGCCCGCAGCTGGAAGATCCGGAGGCGATCGGCCATCTGGCAGTTTCCTACTGGGGCCGTGCAAAGACCATCCGGACCGACGCACACCGCCTCATTCTGCATCACGATGGCTACGCAGAGCTGTATGATCATCGCACAGTCGAGAAGGAGACGAAGAATCTGGCCAAGGAGAAGCCGGAGCTGGTGCAGAAGTTGAGCAAGCAGCTTAAAGCTGAGCTGGCTTCCCCTTGACGGCATCATCCCGAAAGCCAAGGCACGGAATCGAGGTTTGCGTCATTTGCAAAGCACCTTGGCTGACCGGGAGTGATGGCAAGCCAAACATTTCGACGAATGAAAACGGAGTGGCTGGGGAGCGAGCAAGGTAAAATTGAATCAAGGGTAGCCGCCAAAGGACGCAATGATCAAAAAACGGAGCGGCAGTTTGTTTCTTGTTTCCTTTGTGGCCATCCCGGAACTGTCCAGCAACTTTCGCCCGGCTATTCCGATCCAGACGCATTCATTCGATCTCGTCGCGAGAGGCGGCAGTGCGCTTCAGGTGGGCCTAAGCGTGAGTCAGACGAATGGAATTTTCAGTCCGGCTCGAAGGCACCGGGCCAGTAGCGGGCGTCTATCACCGTGTGCCCCTCATAGATAAGCTCCACGACGTCGAAACGGCTGACGATCTGCGGGCGTCCGAGATGCCGGAGGTAGCGTCGGGCGGTGGCGATGATGTGGCGCTGTTTCTCCTTGGTCACCGCGTCAATGGGCCGTGCAAACGAGTGCTGCTGCCGAGCCTTGACCTCGACGAAGCAAAGGACGTCTCCGTCACGGGCGATGATATCCAATTCGCCATGCGGGCCGACGACATTGCGGCAGAGAATCTCTAGGCCGAGGTTTTGAAGAAGGCGAGCAGCCATGCGTTCGCCACGCTGGCCGAGCCGCAGATGCGCGGCCAGCCTTCGCCGCAACTTCATGCTGGGCGATTGATCGCAGCCTCAATCAGCGGCCAGGCCAGGTAGAGGCAATAGCTGATCAGGCAGATCGCGGCAATTCCGAGGCCGAGGAAGAAGATCGTAAAGATACAACTTGATCCGGGGTCTGGGGGCGGGGCGTCCCCCGGCTGTTGGCCACTATGATTGGGAGGCGTTTTGGTAAACGGCATACTCTATTCTTCAGTGTACTTATTCTTCGGTGTACAAATCTACGGTCGTCGCCCGATGCGCAAAGATCCAGTAGGCAGTTCCAAGGGTCAAGGAAGCCGGCACGGACCAGGCGTCATTCCAGTAGATAACCGTGGGCGAGAGCGCCGCGTTGTCGAGCGGCAAAGCGCGGGAAACTGCGGGACCGATCAGATTCCAGCCCATGGCCAGAGGATGAGGGCCGGGAAGCTGTGGCATCCCCTCCAGAATTGTGTTTGTGCTGGTAAAGAAATTCGCGTAGTATCCTTCAAAGGGGCGAATCTCGTCGACTTGTTCAAACTCGCGCGCGCCGGCATTCCAGCGCCAGACGGCGTCTGCCCCCGGCAGCAGCGTGCTCCGGGACGGCGATGCGTATTGAATCGGAAAAGACAGGAGGCGCCAGCCTGGCTGAACATCGAGAGCCACGTCGTTATCTAGAATGGTTCCTGTTCCGTCTAGCACGCTGCGGGCGGCATCAACCGGCGCAGCATTGGTGAGGAGCAGGCGCACCGTTTCCCCTCCCTCTACGGCCACGTCTTCGCCGATCTGGACACTGATCATAGTGCTGGACGCGCCTGGGCCGATGAGTCCGGAGCCAGACAGCCCGGCGTAATCAGCCGGCGACACTGCCGTGCCGTCCGCTGTCGCATAACTAAAGGTCACGGTCTTGCTCGACAGCTCGTCCAAGCTTACCACAAAGTCGAGATAGCCTGCCTCGTTTAGAGAGGTTGGCGTACTGATCGCCATCGCTGGGGGCAGATCATCGTCCACAAGCGTAATCGTCCGCTGTGTCGGCGGTCGAATCGGCGCGTTCTGTGCCGGCCCCAGAATCAGCCGCAGCTGGCTGTCATCCTGATCATAGGGGTTATCAAAAGGACTCAGGTCCAGGTCGAGCTGCTGGAGGCCACTGGTGCCTGCGGGCCAGACCACAGTTCCTTGAAACCAAACACTTTCGAATGCCGAAAATGCCTCCTTTCCCAACAGCAGATAGTTAACCGTAACCTCCGGGTTCTGGTCATCTGCCGTGGTCAGGTTGAAGGGGATGCTCAAGGTGCTGCCCTCGACCACGGACGCAGGCGGCGTGGTCGAGATGATGGTGCCAGCTTCGGTCCAGGTGAAGGTGACCGCGGCCCCAATGGCACCAAGGTCATTGACACCGATTACTTCGAAGCTGTGCGGCCCGGCACCAAACGTGACCTGATGCGACGCGGCGTTAAAGAGCGGCGTCGTGATGGTCTGGTCGTACAGAGCGCCGTCATCAATCACGATCCGGTAGTGATCGATCAGGCCCTGCCCTTGCGGCGGATCCCAGGTCCAGTAGGGCTGGCCGCCGTCGATTGCACCGCCATCTGTGATCTCCACCGTCAGGGTAGAATCTGTGTAAGCTCGCAGGTTGGTCACGGTGGGCGT
>DMTJ01000524.1 GCA_003477185.1 Lentisphaeria bacterium | reverse complement strand
CACATCCCCTGCCTGAATATTCGTCGTATGCCAGCAGCCGCCGAATGTATCTGTAATTTCCCGCGGCTTCTTCGTAAACCAGCCCTCAGTCCGGTCTCGGTCCACGTCCATTCGCCCATAGGTATTGCGCAGCTTCTCAAACTCGGGAAGGCGGTGGGTTGCCGGAACGATGCACAGCGTTCCCTGTTCCACGGGGATGTCTGCCAACGGAATCCACACTGTCATCAGCCGCTTGGAGCCGCGGCCCATATAGACGTGGTCCATGTGCGCACCCGTGAATTCCTCGTTGCCAACGGCCCGCAGCCACTTGTACTCATACGTCGTCACCGGTTCGCCCTGAATCATCTCATGCAATTCGTACAACCTCTGTGCAGCCAGCACTCGCGACACTGCGTCGCGATGGGTAATTAGCTTTCGCCCCATCATCGGCACGCCTTTTCCGTACTGGCCCATGACCCCGTCCAATGGGCGCGAGTCCGGCTCGAGACCGCCTTGTTCCTCCATGTAGGCCAGAATCTCCCGACGCGCGGCCAGCACTTCTTCACGGTCCAGAAAACCGGGCAGGTAGAGAAACCCATCCTCGGCCAGACGTTCCCGCATCGCCTCGGCATCTCCCAAGACATCGCTGCTATCGCGTAGCGGACGCAATTCATCACTCGGAAACGTGTACTCGGATTTCCCGAAAAGGATCGTCCGGGGCTGGTTGGGGGCTTTTGTATCTTTAGTCATGATCACTGTGGTATCCTGTCTTGAAACAAAATCTCTACTATACATCGCCTGTTCGTAGACGAGCATGGTGTTTCTGGTGAATTTCATGTGTGAAATGGTAAAAATAAATCGCGGGCGATCTTTCACTGCCCATGACCAGCGATGGCAATTGACGTAGTCCAGTCGTTGGTTAGAACGCCCTTGCCGACATGACCTTCTACAAACAGTCGTTTCAACTGACCGCCGTTGTCGATGTAGCCATTTTGGCTCGACTCGCCAAGAAGCATCGCTTCTGTTGGCTTTGACACTCTTGCCAGCAAGACGCCGGTGTGGTGCTCCGCTGTTTGTGCTGGCGTGTGAAGGCCCACTTGGATCCGCGATAGTTTGTGGCGCGGTAGTAGGTCGGTTCAATCTCGACGTTGGGTCAGATCAGGACATTGCTGCCAGGATCCTCGACATAGACATCACGCCAGGGATAGACCTTCGTACGGTCGAGCCCAAGATCAGGTGTCAGCATCCACATCCATGACTGCGAATGGGCAGTCCCTCCATTGTTCTCGCTTGCGTACAGCGCCTGCGCCAGATAAATCTGCTTGAGATTATTCTGGCAAAAAGCCGTCCGATCCGCTGCGCGGGCCTTCGCCAGCGAAGGCAGCAATAGAGATGCTAAGATGGTGATGATGACGATCATCAACGGTAACTCAATCAGGGTGGAGCGCGACTTGTCTACAGCGCATAGTCTCATTATTCATCCCCCTTATTCAGGCCAAGTCCAGCCACGCGCTGGTGCTGAGTTGCTGGCCGGATTTCGGAGCTGTAGTTGCCCCAGAGGAGGTGTAGTCGAGCGTTTCGAGGAGGTAGAGGTAGTAGGTCTTGTCGCTGAACTGCCCGAAACGGGCTGTAGTGGTTCTGCCATCGCCATCGCCGGTTGGCGCCTTGTTGGCATCGGTATCCTCCAAGGTGTAGGTCCTCATGGTCTGCTTCGTCGCATACGCCGCATAGGTCAGCAGCTTGCCGCCCGGCACCCCCAGCCCAGGAAGTAGAATTCCCAGATATCTTGGGCCCAAGTAGCGTCGGGCTTCTGCGCCCATTCCGGCTTATCCGTTGTGAACCGGCCGATGTGTCCCTCCGGGTAGGTCGACCAGTAGGCCTGCTTGTCCCAACTCGAGCGATCAAATTGATCACTGGCCAGGAACTTGATCCCCACTTCCAGATTCAGTAGCCCGCCCCGGTCGCGCTTTCGAAGCGCCCGTTGGCGCCGAGGATGTAGGTACAGGTCAGCTCCATCGCGTCCAGTCGGCTCGCCACATGAGTCTCGACCGACTGATCCTTTTCTTCAATTCGATTAGCGCCTTCTTCCACGTCTTGCACAAAGGGCTGTCGTAGCTGACCGCTTTGGGCGTAACGGTCTTCACCCCGGCTCGGATGACTGGATTCACTCCCTCGCACAGATACTCCTTGAGCTTCACGATGTGGGGTTGCTCAGCCTCCGTGTCTTCTGAGTGCTCTGTGGTGAAAGGTCTCCTTTTTTTGGGGGGGGATGTCTTTTACAGGAAGGTAGGAAGGACAGGAAGGGCTGGGGGAGACTGCGGGCCGCCAGGTGACGTAAGATTTGCACCACAGAGGGCACCGAGAGCGCAGAGAAAGAGGAGAAGATTTTGTATCTGTTGAACAAGTGACGGCTTGTGTTGACAAGCGGCCGCTTCCACATAGCGTTCCTGAAACATTTTCAATAACACGGCGAGTCGCATCATAATGGCCAAGGCAGGGGTTCGTGATATTGCGAAGTTGGCGGAGGTGTCACTGGCGACGGTGTCACGGGTCTTGAACCAACACCCGAATGTAAGTGCAGCGCTAAGGCGGCGGGTTCTTCGCGTGGCAGAGGAGTTGGGCTATACGGCCAATCGGTCGGCACGGCGGGGGCAGGTGACAATGCTGGTGGAAGGGTTCGCCGATCTGAGGATGAGCAAATACCACGCCGCGATGATTGGGCCGGTGGTGACGCGTCTGGCTGCGGCTGGGCTGCGGCCAGACGTGATTCCGATCGAGTCATTGGATATGTTACATTTGAGCCGTCAATATACGGAAGCTGTGCTGGCATTGGTCTGGTCTACTCATTGTCGCAAGCTATTGCACCAACTGAGCAATGCGCCGGTGATTGTGCTCAATGACTACTCGGAATATTTTCATTGCGTTTATGCCAATCATCGACAGGGAACTGCATTGGCGGTGGAGCACCTTCTGGCTCAGGGGCACACGCGCATCGGGCTGTTACGGTATCACGAGAACTGCTGGTCGGACCGAGAACGCTACGCGGGCTACTGCGAGGCCCTGAGAGCCGCGGGCGTTGCACCCGATCCAGCCCTGGTGATCAGCCGGGAAGACTGGACTGCCGGCGGTGATCTGGCGCCGTTGCTGGCGAAGCTTTCTGACCTGCTGCTGGAGGATCCTACGGCACTGGTGATTTGCAGCGAGGACCTGTTGCTTCCTGCCACGCATGCGTTGTATCGGCTGAATCGTCGCGTGCCGGATGACCTTTCCGTGATCGGCTTCGAGTGTCCGGAGGTAAGTCGCTATACGCAGCCTCCCATGACCACGGTCGATGGCAATACGGATCTGGTTGCGGAACGTGTGGTGCAGTTGGTCGAGAGTTTGCGTGAGAACCCAGATGTGCCGCCTCAGCAGGTCGTTCTTCCCGCCAGCCTGATCAGCCGTCACTCTGTCCGGGCGTATTCTTGCCCCCCATCCTCTGCCGTGAACCCAATGCTGTGAGACATGCTTTGTACCGATCTATCCTGCTGTTCGTCTTGATGAGTGCTGCGATGCACGCAACCGAAGTCCGGCTGGTCCAGAATGGGGGCCAGTACACCCTGTTGCGCGGTGGGGAGCCATATGTTGTCAATGGCGCTGGCGGCTCCGAACGCCTGGAGGAATTGGCTGCCTGCGGAGGCAATTCGATTCGCACCTGGGGAACGGACAACCTGGAGCCGCTGTTGGACCGCGCCCATGCCTTGGGGCTATCGGTTACGGTGGGCATCTGGCTGGGCCACCCGCGCCACGGCTTTGACTACACCGATGACCAGCAAGTCAGCCGCCAACTCAAGGCTGCGGAGTCCGCAATCGTGCGCTACCGCAACCACCCAGCTCTGCTGATGTGGGGCGTGGGCAACGAAATGGAGGAGGATGGCAACAATCCGGCGATCTGGTACGCGGTCAATCACATCGCACGCCGCGCCAAGGAGTTGGATCCGAGCCACCCGACGATCACGATCATTGCCGAATTAGGCGGCCGTAAGGTGGCGAATGTGCACCGTTTCTGTCCCGACGTGGATGTCGTGGGGATCAATAGCTATGGCGGCCTTAGCTCGGTGGGCCAGCGCTATGGCGAGGCCGGCGGCAGCAAGCCGTATGTGGTTACAGAGTTTGGTCCGCCCGGACAATGGGAGACCGGCAAGACCGCGTGGGGGGCACCACTGGAGATGACCAGTACGGCAAAAGCCGAGTGGTACAGCAATGGCTACCGCGATGGCATTGCCGCTCATCCTGGCATTTGCCTGGGCTCCTACGCTTTTGTCTGGGGAGCCAAGCAGGAAGCAACAGCGACTTGGTTTGGGATGTTTCTGCGGCAGGGAGAGGAACTTGGTGACCGCTTGGGTGCAGTGGAGGCGATGCGCCAGGCATGGGGAGG
>DMTJ01000063.1 GCA_003477185.1 Lentisphaeria bacterium | reverse complement strand
AACGGTCGCCGCATTACCGGCCCTTATGGCTACCTGGTAACGCGGGTCAGGCATACCAAGGATACCTACCGGAAGTACCTCTGCGTGGATGCCTGTATGGCCAATCTGATGAGACCTGGCATGTATGATGCTTACCATCACATTACGGTACCCGGCAAGCCTGCCGAGCCGACTGAAACGTACGATGTGGTCGGTTCTCTCTGTGAGAATAATGACAAATTCGCAGTGCAACGGACCTTGCCAGTCTCCGGGGTCGGGGACTTGATGGTTCTTCACGACAGTGGTGCCCACGGCCATGCCATGGGCTTCAATTACAATGGCAAACTGAGATCCGCCGAGCTTCTTCTCCAAAAAGACGGATCCGTGCGCGTGATTCGTCGCGCCGAGACCTACGACGATCTCTTTGCCACTCTCAATTTCACCCAATAGACCCCATACAGCAGGATCACGATGAAAATCCACGAGCTAACAGTTGCGCCGAATACACCTCCGGAACTATTCGAGCTAACTGCCTTGGCGAACAACCTTTGGTTCTCATGGACGCCGCACGTCCATCGCCTCTTTGCAACTATCGATCGGGAGTATTGGGAAGCGTCAGAACGTAACCCCATGAAGATGCTGGGCATTGTGCCGCAAGAGAAACTGGCCGCCGTCGCCAAGGACGAGAACTATCGCGCTGAATTGGACGCATTGTACGACCGGTTTCACAGCTACATGAGCGAGACCTCTTGGTTTGACCGCACCTACGGGAAGCGCGAGCAGCCGACCATAGCATATTTCTGCTGTGAGTTTGGACTTCATGAGTCTGTGCCTATCTATTCCGGCGGTTTAGGGATTCTGGCTGGCGACCATATGAAATCCACGAGTGATCTTGGCGTGCCGCTGGTCGGCATCGGCCTATTTTATCACGAGGGCTACTTTCGCCAGCGTATTGCCCCGGACGGGACCCAGCACGAGTGGTATCCGCGCAACGATCCGCACACAATACCCGTAGATCTCGTGGTCGATGAGAATGGTGAGGCGATTACCTCCACTGTAGAGATTGGCGGCAAGACCGTATGCTTTCAGATCTGGCAGATTGCCGTGGGACGTACGCGTATTTTCCTGCTTGATACAGATCTTGAAGGGAATCCGGAAGAGCACCGCAGCATTACCCAGCGCCTGTATGAGGGCAACCGTGACGTACGCGTGCGGCAAGAAGTTCTGCTAGGGATCGGCGGCGTGCGCGCTTTGGAAGTGATGGGAATTCGCCCCAAGGTGTTTCATGTCAATGAAGGGCACTCGGCATTTTTGTTGTTGGAGCGCGTCCGGATGCTGATGGTTCGCGAGTCCATGACCTTCCAAGAAGCCCGCACCTTTGTCTGGGGAACTAGCCTGTTCACCACGCATACCCCGGTTCCTGCTGGCAATGAAACGTTCGAGCCGCAGCAGCTATACCCCTACCTGACCGGGCTGGCAAAAGAGCTCGGGCTGGAATGGCACGAGTTCTTGGCACTGGGGCGCAACGACGGAGCCGGCGAGAACGAGCCGTTCAGCATGACCGTCCTCGCTCTGCGCCTGTGCGCGTATGCTAACGGCGTGGCCAAGCTTCATGGCGAAGTCGCGCGCACCATGTGGCACGCATTGTACAGCGGCATGGAGGAGCAGGAAGTACCGATCGGCAGCGTGACCAATGGCGTCCATGCTCGGACCTGGCTCAACCCGCATCTGCAGAATCTATTCCTGCGCTACATGGGCCCGACCAACGTCAACGAACTCGCAGACTTTACGATGTTCAAGAAGGCCGAGAGCATTCCGAACCAAGAGCTGTGGGAAGTGCACAACTTCAAGCGTGGTCGTTTCGTGCGTTGGGTGCGTCGCTACATCCGTCGGGGCCTTGTGCGTGACCAGGCTGGTGCTGCGGAGATGCATGCGGTCGACGACCTGCTCGACCCCAATGCCTTAACCATCGGCTTTGCCCGTCGCTTCGCGGAGTACAAGCGTGGTAACTTGATGCTGCGAGATCGTGAGCGCCTCCGTCACATTCTCAGTAACACGGAACGGCCTGTCCAGATCATCGTCGCCGGTAAGGCACATCCTAGTGACAGCATCGGCAAGGGAATCCTGGCTGATCTGTCGCGTGCGAGTAAGGAAGACGGCTTTCGTGGCCGTCTGATTTTGCTCGAGGATTACAGCATCGAGGTCGGCCGCCGCATGGTCCAGGGTGTCGACGTTTGGCTGAACAATCCGCGTCGGCCGCAAGAAGCATCCGGTACCTCTGGGATGAAAGTCGCCCTGAACGGCGGGCTCAACTTCTCCGTGCTGGATGGCTGGTGGGACGAGGCTTACACGCCGGAGGTCGGGTTTACCATTGGTGGCCGCGAAGGCGCCAACGACAGCGTAGATGCCAGCCGCTTCTACGACGTTCTCGAGCAGCAGATCATTCCTAAGTTTTTTGATCGTAACGAGAAAGGAATTCCCGTCGAGTGGGTACAGATGATGAAGGCGAGCATTTGTGAACTGGGCACAGAGTTCACGTCACACCGTATGGTGCGCGACTACGTCAATCAGTACTACCTGCCTGCCGAGCGCAACTCCGATCACCTTTCTGAAGATGGCTATGCGAACGCCAAAGCGCTAAGCGTTTGGCTGACTAGCTTAGAAGCGTCTTGGGAGCAAGTCAGCGTTGGCTCGGTATCTGTTGGGGAAGGCGAGATTCTTAAGGGAGTGCCCGTCCCGGTAGAGGTCACCGTCAATACGGGGACTCTGACTCACAACGACTTGGCTTGCGAAGTCGAGCACGGATCCTTGGAACACGATGGTGAGTTCGCTGAGCGCTTCTATACGCCTCTTCAGGCCCTGGAAACCAACTCGGGTACCGTTGTTTTCTCAGGCAACATCGAGTGTGCAAGGGGCGGTCGTTATGGTTATCGTGTCCGTCTGCTGCCTGGTCACCCGAGCCTGCCCACCAAGATGCTGTCGCGTTGTCTCATTCGTGCTTGATGCACGCTGACCACATCGCCGTTTGGCCCGGGATTAGGAGATCTTTTCCGACCGGGCCAAACGCGTATCTTACCATTCGCCCTCAGCAGAAGCTTGAGCTCTGGGTGGAACTGCCAGATGCAGGTGAGCAGACGCAGGTTCGCGTCCTGACTGACCTGCCAGCTGCTTTGCCCGTCATGTTGGAACGGGAGACTCGAAACCGCTTCTCGACCATACTGGCGAACTGCGAAGGTCGCTTCACCCTGCGACTGGCGCTGTCACGAGATGGCGTGTCGTGGGGGCTTGATGCCGCTGAGGCCACTCGCGTACTGGTGCGCAGGCCGGTCCCACTTACCCGCTGCTACTCGTTGTTGCCGACGGCTTCTGGGACGATTTGCGCCTGGCGCGAGCGGTTGGATGTCATTCAGCAGCTTGGGTTCGACACCGTCCATGTCTTGCCGGTGACTCACATGGATGCGTCCGGTAGTCCCTACTCGGCATACGATCTGTTCCACGTGGATCCACGTTACGCAAGGACGCCTGAGGCTGCTGATGCGGAGTTCGCATCATTTGTTGATGACTTGCGTAGACGCGGCATGCGCCTGTGTGTGGATCTGGTGTTCAACCATATCGGGATTAACAGCAAGCTGGCAATTGAGCATCCCGAGTGGCTTGAGACGAATCCCGATGAAGAAGACGGGATTCAACGTGCTGGCTGGAGTGATGGAACCACATTCCATAAGTGGACCGACCTTGCCAAGCTCAACTACCGGAACCCGGTCGAAGCGGAGCGTGACGCACTGTTCGAGACCATGGCAGCGTACGGGCTGCATTGGGCTGCGATGGCTGCCACGACGGACGGACTCGTTCGCCTAGACAATCTGCACTCCAGCGACTCCGCGTTCATGACTCGGTTTCTCGATCGGCTCCATTGTGAGTACCCGCAACTGTTGATTCTCGCTGAGATGTTTGCCATGCCAGCTCAGATTCGCGAGCATTGCTGGTCTTACGGGGTCGATATGTTGCTCGCAACACCATGGGAGCATCCGTTTGTGCCGCGCTTGAGGCACTATATCCAGCACATGCATGATGTCGCCCCGACCGTGCTCCACCACATCCCGCTTACGAGCCACGACGCTGGCTCGCCTGCGGAGGAATTTGGCAGTGCCCGCGCTTCGATTCCTCGCTACCTAGTCTCCGCCCTCTGCGGATTCGGCTGCACGGGCATTACCCAAGGCACAGAGCAAGGGCTGGCTGCACGTCCCGCGTTTATCGGCTTTACAGATCCGACAGAGGCGGAGATGGACCCCGCCATTTGCAGCAACATACGCGAGATGAATCTGCTACTTGCCGAGCACGTCGCACTGCGTACGCCCGGGAACCTAAGGTTTGTCGACAACCATCATGACGCCGTTATCGCTGCCTGGAGAGAGGGCCGTGAGGGAGGGGCGAGCTTCCTACTTATCGCAAACTTCGACACGCACCATGAGCAAACCATCGATCTAACGGATGGTTCCCTGCCAGATATGGGCGTCGATATACGGTCTGGAGCCACCTACCGTCTTCAAGGGGCGATTACACTTGAGCCATGCGGAGTCCGCATTTTTCGGGTCTGACGACAGCACGCCCCGGAACCGCCCTGTGTGGAGCGGTTCAGGGGCGATACAGCAGGTTCAGGAGCTGGCGTCGGCCTCTGTGGCAGAGTCGACCAACAACAGTGCAGAATTGTGGCTGACTTCAAAGATGCCTTCCCCGACCGCGTAGGATCGAGTCTTACCATCTTTATCTATCAGAACCACATCACCGACCGCGGTCTCGGCAATCATCGGCGCGTGGTTTAACAACACACCGAAAGAGCCTAGGATACCCGGTGCGACGACCGATTGCACAGCATCGTCGTATACCGCGCCAACAGGCGTGAGAATCTGGAATGCGTAGTCAGCCATGATGCTTAAAGGGTCTTCGCCTTTTCGCGTGCGGCGTCGATATCACCGACCATGTAGAACGCTTGCTCCGGTAGGTCGTCGTGCTTGCCATCGAGCAATTCCCCGAAGGAACGAACCGTGTCTGCGAGTTCCACGTACACACCGGACATGCCAGTGAACTGCTCGGCTACGTGAAATGGCTGCGAAAGGAACTTCTGGATCTTACGGGCACGTTCGACCGTAGTCTTGTCGTCTTCGGACAGTTCGTCCATCCCGAGAATCGCGATGATGTCTTGCAGCTCTTTGTAGCGCTGCAGAATCTCTTGCACGCCACGGGCAACGCGGTAATGCTCTTCGCCGACTGTTTCAGGGGCGAGGATCGTCGACGAGGAGGTCAACGGGTCCACAGCTGGATAGATTCCAAGCGCCGCGATTGGGCGACTTAGCTCAGTCGTAGCATCAAGATGCGCAAATGTCGTCGCAGGTGCCGGGTCAGTGTAGTCATCCGCAGG
>DMTJ01000324.1 GCA_003477185.1 Lentisphaeria bacterium | reverse complement strand
GTCGTCGGGAGTCACGGCGTCACCAAGTCCTACTCCCTCACGCCGCGCGGCAATTGAGGTGCCCCGTTCGGGGAGCCTCGTTCCCCGAACGGGGCCCGCAGGGGACTACTCACCGCTGGTAAAAGAGACGTGGTCGAGCTCTGGCAGCCGGGCGGTTGCGTCGAGGTCCCAGCCAGAACGGGCGCCAGCCGCGAGTTCATGATAGCCGAGACCGGCGATCATGGCGGCGTTGTCTGTGCAGTATTTGGGCGCGGCAATGAGCAGCTCGCGATCGCTGAAGGCATCGGTCATCGCGGTGCGAAGCTGGGAATTGCAGGCCACGCCGCCGCAAAGGACGACGGTCTTGGCATCGTACTTCTCTACGGCCCATGTCGTCTTGCGCACGAGCACGTCTACGATCGCCTGCTGAAAGGCGGCAATGGTGTCCAGCCATGGCTGTGGCATGGACGCCTCGGTGCAGTCGTCAGGAAGCGGGTCGAGCTTGCGGCAATGATAGAGCAGAGACGTCTTGACCCCGCTGAAACTGAAGTTGAGCCGGTCTTCGTCGCGCAGCGGGGTGCCACCGCCACCAAGCAGGCCGCGCGGAAAGCGATGGCTGGTGGGATCGCCTCGCCGGGCCAGGCGATCGATGAGCGGGCCCCCCGGATAGCCAAGGTTCATGATCCTGGCGGCCTTGTCGAACGCTTCGCCCGCAGCATCGTCAAGCGTCTGGCCAACAACCTCCGTCGAGCCATCCTGCCGGATCAGGACCAAGGCAGTGTGCCCGCCAGAAACTACCAGCGAGAGAATTGGGTAGCTTTGCGAACTCCGCAATTTCTCTGACTTCTCAAGAAAGGCGCCATAGATGTGCGCGGTGAAGTGGTTGATGCCGATGAGCGGCTTTTCGAGTGAGGCTGCCAAGCCTTTGGCATAGCTGATGCCGACGATCAGGGCAGGCAACAGCCCAGGATGAGAGGTCACGGCGATGCCGTCGAGGTCGCTGGCTTCGATGCCAGCCTCGCGCAGGGCGAGTTCTACGACGGGCTGCACGGCCTTGAGGTGCTCACGGGCGGCAAGCTCGGGTATGACCCCGCCGTAGGCCGCGTGCTTGGCGATCTGCGAGGAGATCACATTGGCAAGTACGTCCTGGCCATCGCGTACAATCGCAGCGGCAGTTTCATCACAACTGGTTTCTAACCCTAAAATCAGCATAGTCTCATCCTCTGTGGCTCATGCGGGTACTGTTGTGTGATGCGCAGATCTTCCAACTGCCAGCCGGAGGTTACATAAGCTGTGATACTCTCCCAATCTGCTACGAGCTGCGCTTTCGGTGAGATCTGCAACCGTTGGACTTTACCCGCAGGCGGTAATGTGCCAGAGACAACGGCCGACGGGCGCAGTACTGTGCGCCGCCCAACAATTGGACTTGAGACCCTAGGAGTGCCCTGATGCGAAAGACAGCGGAATATTACGGAATAATGCTGTTTGCAATACTCTCCCTGACCATGGCAGGGCATGCTGAAGTACTGGTCGTCTTAAACGATAGTACGTCCGAATGGGCGGAAACCGCGGTCAAGGAAGGGGATACCCTTCAATACACCGCATCTGGCAAAAAGAAGAGGATCTCGCTGGACAGGGTATCCCAGCTGTTGCCGCGCCCGAAGCGTGGGAAAACATATGATGAGCCGACGATCACCAAGATGGTCATCGCCGTTGAGAAGCAGATGCGCAAGCATAAAGCGCTGCGGAGACGCCTGCAGCTGCTGCGCGACGAGTGGAAGGCGCGCCGCCGGGTCACAAAGGATTTGGGCCCCCAGATTGAAGAGCTGGAGAAGACATATCACAGCTCGTCGCGCAATCTGGCGGCGTACAACAGCTTCAGCTCTAACCTTGGGATGTTGCGCTTCCAGGACCTGTCGGCCACTCACACGGTGCAGTTCGACGAAGTGGAGCAGCGGATCCGCGTGGAGTTCCTGGCCAGCCAGCGCAAGGTCTTGGCCGGGCTGCTGAAAATCGCGAATCCGGAGCCCGCGCAGTATATGGTAGCGCGGGAGCTGTCTTCGGTTTTGAAGTCGCACGATGCACTTCCGCCGGTTGCGCCCAAGCTGCTGGGAAAGATGCGGCTGAACACGCTGCGCGGGAGCGCGTCACGGGCTGCCAAGCGCTTGAAGGCCGCTCCCTCGCTCACTGGCTACCTGCTCGCTCATGAGATCTGGTTGGACCTCGAGCAGCACCTCGGTGAAAGCGAGAAGGAGCTGGCCATGATCCGGAATAAGCTCGATGCGCTGCGCAGGGACCTGCCGAAGATTGACAAGGCATTCGTCGCGGATTCTAGCGGGTTTCCCCTCTCCAAAGAGGATCTGGCCGCGCTGCGCAGCGGCCAGGGAAAGTTTCCCACAAGGACCGGAGACCTGGAAGTGCCGAGCGCGCGTATTATCCCTGGTGTAACCAAGGCAGACGCCAGCGGCGTTCATGCCAAGCTGGCGATTGTCTTTCGGGTGCCACCGCCAGAAGGGGACTACCGCCTCCGCCTAGCGGTCCCTTCGAAGGAGACTATCAAAACCACGTCGGTCCCTATCTCGGGAGCCATTCATCGCTATTCCGTGGCGGTGAAATGCAGCGGAAAGGACCTTCGCGATGCAGGCTTCCAGGGGGATGTCTACGTGGAATTGGTGCGGGAAGGTGACCAGGGAAAATGGCAGCCGGTAAGCAAGCAGACGTTCTTGGCCTTCGTGTCGAAACCCGAGCACGAACACTGACCGACAGCGCGCGCCTTTTCGCATTGACGAAGGGATACGCTATCGTACCCTTTTCCTTAGACCCCTGTCTTTCTGGAGGAGTACCGACGATGGCTCCATCGCTCTCTCTCTCTCGCTTGCTGCCAGTTATGGCAGCGTTTTTCCTGCTGTCTGCCCCGTTCCTGGTCGCCCAGGATGCTCCGCCCGCTGCAGCTGCTCCGACCCTAACAGTGGCCGAATCCGCACTCGCAGCGCCTGCAGCCCCCAAGGAAGCGTTGCTGGCAAAGATCAATAACTTCGCATTTGGACTGCTGTTTCGGGACGTTTCGTTCGGCGCGTTCAAATCAGCCATAGTAGATGAAGCCGGCAACCCCGTGCTGGCAGACGATGGGAGCCCAGACAAAGAAGGGCCTGAGGTTCCATTTCTGGTCGCGCTGCTCTTGGGCGGTGCACTCTTTTTTACGCTTTGGTACCGGTTTATCAACTTCAGAGGCTTTGGCCATGCATTACAGGTCGTGGCTGGCAAGTTCGACAATCCAGAAGACAAAGGCGAGATCTCCCATTTTCGCGCGCTCACTAGCGCCCTGTCGGCCACAGTTGGGCTGGGAAATATCGCCGGCGTTGCGATCGCAATTCGCACCGGGGGGCCGGGGGCCGTGTTCTGGATGTGGGTGGCGGCGATCTTTGGCATGTCGGCCAAATTCAGCAGCTGTACGCTGGCGCAGCTCTATCGTCAGGAGAACAAGGATGGCAGCATCTCAGGCGGCCCAATGTACTACCTCGACCTGGGCCTGAAGGACCTTGGCCTGCCAATGTTCGGAAAGGTGCTGGGTGTGGTGTTTGCCGTCATGGTCATGTGCGGCGCGATCGGTGGCGGAAATATGTTCCAAGCCAACCAGACTGTAGAAGTCATCACCGATACCTTCAAGCTCGACATGGATGCGGAACTCACGACGGCAGAGTTCCAGGCGCTGGTCGTTGCGAACCCCGCAAATGCGGAGGTCCTGACCAACCTCGCCCGCGACGTCAACGGCACCGTACACCTGCATCTCGACGACCTCAACGCTGCGGACAAAGTCGCATTGGGCGATCAGTACGGGCAACTAAAGTCGGCCGCCGGCATGCCCGCAAAGTGGGGCATCGGCATCATCATGGCCATTCTGGCCGGGGTCGTCATTCTGGGCGGGATCAAGCGCATCGGTGCGGCCACCAGCAAGATCGTCCCCCTGATGTGTGGCTTGTATGTGTTGGCTTCGCTCTTCGTCTTGCTGACCAACGCTAGCGGCATCCCTGCCTGTTTCGGTGTGATCTTTCAGCAGGCGTTCACCGGTGCTGCGATGGGCGGCGGCCTGATCGGGGTCATGGTTGTGGGCATCCAGCGCGCCGCATTCTCCAACGAAGCGGGCCTGGGCAGTGCGGCGATCGCGCATGCAGCAGCCAAGACCGACGAGCCCGTGCGCGAAGGCATGGTCGCGATGATTGGGCCCTTCATCGACACCATCGTCGTCTGTACCATGACCGCGCTGGTGGTGATCATTACCGGAGCCTGGCAGAACCCGGAGCTGACATCCGCCTCCGGCGTCAGCCTAACCTCGGCAGCTTTCAAGAGCTCAATTAGCTGGTTTCCCTATGTCTTAACTGCCTGTGTGGCGCTCTTCGCCTACTCCACGCTGATTTCCTGGTGCTACTACGGTGAGCGCGGTTGGATCTACCTCTTGGATCACGTAGGCGAAGGCATCGGCCTAAAGTCCGTGGTGGTCTTTCGGCTGGTCTTCGTGCTCTGCATCATTGTCGGTGCGATCAATAGCCTGACGGATGTACTGAACTTTTCAGACGTCATGATTTTGAGCATGTGCTTGCCGAATATTCTGGGCAGCATCATCCTAGCGCCTACCGTATTTCGCCACGCCAAAGATTATCTCGGACGACTGAAGTCCGGGGAGATCAAGCCGGTCAAATAGCAGCGCTATCGCTGTTGAGATAAGCCTCATCGCAAGAGCCAGTGACCTCGAGCTGGACTCTGAGGAAATTTCACAGAGAGACCACCGAGAGCGCAGAGAAAGATCAGGATTCTACAGGAAGGATGGGAAGGTAAGGAAGAGAGGTAGGCCTACGCTCGTAGTTAATGGCGGCTGGCGACCGTTCAGGTGCGCCTTCTCTGGGCCTCGTCTCATACAGTCCAACTCCTTGGTCTAGCCGAGCGCGCTGCCGATATTCCGGTAGAGGAAGACGACGACGCCCTGAATGCGGAGCTCCTCCGCCTTGTAGTGCTGCACCTCATAGGCCTCATTGGCTGGTCGGAGCTCTATGCCACCAGCGGTCCGATACAGTCGTTTCACTGTGGCCTCTTCATCGTGCACGAGAGCAACCACGATTTCCCCATCTGCTGCGGTCTCCGCAGCACGGGCAATGATCGTATCTCCCTCACGGATCCCCGCGTCCTCCATGCTGTCGCCCACAATCCGCAAGCCAAACAGACGGGCGGATTGCGGCGTTCGCAAAAGCTCTTGATTCAAGGTAATGAGCTCCTCGTGGTTCTCCTCTGCCAGTAGCGGCAGGCCCGCGCGGATGCTGCCGAGAACCGGAACCCGGACCTCCCCATTCTGCGAGACCGGATTCACCAGCGCAATACTACGGGCCTTGGTCGAGCGGCGGATCTGCCCCTTGCGCTGCAGTGCTTGCAGGTGCGTAAATGCGGTCGGTGTGGCGATGCCAAACTCTTTCGCAATCTCGCCGACCGTTGGCGGCATCCCGCTATCCAAGGCAAACTGCTGAATAAAGGCGAGAATATCTTGCTGCTTCTCGGTCAGTGGGCGATTGCTTCGACCGTCCATTGCTGGCCTCCTGGCATATTAAAGGGTGCGTTGACGCGACCCATACCATAAAAGTGCTTGAGAGATTATGCGAATTTTTAATAGCCTGTTAATCGCTTGTAGATACAGCCAACCAAAGTAGAGGCGACTGCAGGGTCGACAGGATAAGGTTCAGTCATTGCCGAAGCGTAGACATCAATTCGGGCAGACGCTCGGTCAGATAGATCGGTAGATTAAACAAGCGGTAGGATACGGGATGTCGCCTATGCGCAGACAAGACAGACACGGCAACGTCCAGTATGAAGGGGGCTGCAAATTAAATTTAACGGCCGTGTCCGCTTGCCGCTCAAACATGAACTGAGGCAACGACTTGAGGCTGCCGCCTTCACTTCGGTCAGGATATCGTATTCAACACCACCAGCATCGACTCATCTCTACCAGCACACCGCAGTATCCAAAATGCATACCCCATTTACGAACGAATTTACGATTCACCACACCAGAGAAGAGAGTGCTACGCAGAAGTTATCCGGGCGAAAGAGCCTATCAGCAGGCTTCCGCTGCGCCCCAGCTGTCCCATTGACTTCATTCGCGGTACTGGATTCCTAGGTGATGCCGCTGACCTCGTCGTAGATATAGGTGAGATCGGTGGGGTGCGGCGGATTTCTAAGGCGGCGGTGTAGTCGTAGAAGGGGAGGATGGTGCTGTCAGCGGGTTTGGTGTTTATGAGGGTGTCGAGTGGGTTGAGGGGGGCGTAGGTGTATGGGGTGTGGGTGCCGGTGAGGCCGCCGTCGGCAGTGGTGGTGGACTCACGGGCGCCGATGGCGCTACTCCTCTTTCTGTTCCTGTGCCGGCGAGCCACCTGCGGTGCCAGTGATTTGGTAAGGCCCAGCGAGGAAATGACGTTACATTTTGGGTGTCAGGCGCGTGGATCGTCGCGTGCGCGAGGGTACCTGGGCAACACGCAACGCCGCAGATCGCGATTCGCCGCCCCATCAAGATGTACTGTTGTTTTCGCGCGCGCCCGGAGGGCTATCTCCGGAGGATTGGGCCTATCTCCGGGGATGAAGGTGACGAAAACACGCGGCAGAAACTGCGGAACCGGCGATGGGGAAGTAGAGTAAGGGTTTTCGTCTTTTGACCCGTGGAGCGGCTCGCACCCAGTCGGAGTGGCTAGACTCGCGACATCCACAGGCTATGCCAGAACTTTTTAACGCTGAAGAGAACGCATGAATTTAGTCGTGGACCTGCTGCAACGAGGCGGAGCGGTGACCGGAGTTGTCCTGCTTCTCGGGGTGATCGCTACGGTGATTATCTTCGAACGTCTACTGCATTATCATCGGGCGCAGATCAATGTCCCGGAGTTTTTGCGGGGGGTATTGAACGTGCTGCGCCGTGGTAACGCGGTGGAAGCCGCAAGTATCTGCGTGGATACACCAGGCCCGGTGGCGCACATCGTGCGGGCTGCGATTCTGCGCGGTTCGCAAGGGGAGAAGGCGATTCGCCAAGCGATCGACGATGCCAGCCTGTCCGAGATCCCGCGACTCGAGCGCAGCCTCGGGCTGCTGGCGACGATCTCTACGATCGGCCCCCTGCTGGGCCTGTTAGGGACGGTATTGGGGATGGTCACGCTGTTTATGGATATGGAGAGCGCCGGCCAATACGTGCACGTGAAGACGTTGGCCGGTGGCATCCGCCAGGCCCTGTTGAGCACGGCGGTGGGCCTGACGGTCGGAATCGGGGCCCATGGCTTCTATAACTACTTCGTGCGGCGCGTGGACGGCATCGTGCTGGATATGGAGAAGACCGCTTCTGAGTTGCTATACTTTTTGTCGGAGAATCCTGTTTCGGTTGAGGAGCAGGAAGCGCGGCCCCGCTCGGAGCACGGCGGACCTCCGCGAGGGCTCTGAGACCGATGATTTCTGAAAGCCGCACTCGTCGCGGATTGCGCGACCTTCGCGAGCGCGAGCGCCTGATCCCAGGCTTCGATCGCGAGCTGCAGTTTCCCCGCACATGCCGGATTCGCGGCGGCCCGGAATATGCGCTGGTCGGCGTGGTGGATGTGGTCTTTTTGCTGTTGATCTTTATCATGCTGGGCAGCTCCTTAGTGTTTCAGACTGGCATCACGGTGCGGCTGCCTGAGACCGTGGCGCAGTTCGAGGGCGTGGGCGACAAGCTAGTGATCACGATGGTAAAAGAGGGCCAGACCTATTTCAATGACCAGGTGGTAGACCTCGATAAGCTGAACTCACAGCTCAAGACGATCTCGATGGAATCCGAGGGCGGCCGACGGCCAGTAATTATCCTGAAAGCAGACCGTGATCGGCCCTACCACCAGATCGTGCAGCTGATCTCGATGGCGCGCTCGCACAACCTGGAGGTGATTATGGTCACCAAGAAGGCCGGCGAGTGAACCTGGGGCCATCGAAGCAGCATACGGTCCGCCACTGGCTACTTGCGGTGTTGCTGACGGTCGCGCTATACGGGGGAACGATCCACCTGTTCGAGATCAGGGAGCCGCAGCGCGAGGGCCTGGTCCAACGCCGCGCGAGCCGCGTGGTAAGCCTTCCCGACCCGTTGCAGCGCGGTGGCAGGCACCAAGCGTGGCAAGCCCGCGTGTTGGCTTGGCTGGATTTGCGTGATCCGACTATCCTCTCGCTGCCGCATCCAACACGGGGATTCAGCGGGATCCGCCGGGACGACTTCGTGCGGCCAGTGCAGGATACGCCTATGGCCGTGCACGCGATCGAGAGCGACACCTTCCCGGAACTTGCGGAGTTCGCAATCATCGATGAGTTTCAAGACTTGGACCAGGCGCTGTTGGAAGCACGACGAATTTCTGCCCCGGCGTTGTCCTATGATGCGCCAGCGGAGCTGTCGCGGCAGGTCCACTGGCTGAATGCGAGCGGCACAATTCAGACCGACATTCCGGCTCTAGACTTGGAGGCGCTGAGCGAAGGCCAGACGGTCACCGGGAATTCGGTCCTGCTGCTGCAGAGCGATCCTGAGATGGTCCGGGTGAGGTTGGTGCGCTCCTGTGGCAATGCGGTATTGGACCAGCTGGCAGTGGAACACTTGCGAGAGAAGGTGATCCTGACCCAAGACGCGGTGCCGCTTGGCACGGAGGCACGGCCCCTGAAACAAACGATGCGCCACCTCTATATTGTCTGGCGCTTTCACCCAAAAATCAGCGATCGTCGCGGCATAGACAGCGACATTTGGCACCGCAAACAGGATATTTGGCATGATCTCGATTGGTATTGATGACTTTTTCGCGCTGTGCGCGACGGTCTTATGCCTGACGCTGGGCGTGCTGTGGGGACGGCAACGATGGCTCGCGCGCAATCACGCGTGGGAGCTTTCTACTGAGTTGCTCTGCCGTTGCCGCAAGTGCAGCTATACATTCATGGTGCAGCGTAATGAGACAGTGACTCGCTGTCCAGCCTGCGAAGAACTAAATCGCCCTCGCCTGCGGCGAAAGAAATCTAAGAGGATCCGTTACGAATGAGTGTTAACTCCGATCAAATTATCATACTCGACTTTGGCTCACAATATACCCAATTGATCGCTCGCAGAGTTCGCGAGCTAAATGTATTCAGCGACATTCTGCGCTACGACACACCTGCTGCCGAGATCAGGGCCAGGGGTGCTCGCGGCATCATCCTGAGCGGTGGCCCTGCCAGCGTGTACGCAGAGAACAGCCCGCAATGCTGCCCGGAGCTGTTCGACTTAGGCCTGCCGATTCTCGGCGTCTGCTATGGGCTGCAATTGATGGTGCATCGCCTCGGCGGCTCGGTGGATGTGGGGCTGGAGCGCGAGTTCGGACTGGCAAAGCTATCCGTGCATCACGACAATCCGCTGTTTGCCAACGTGCCCGATGACTTCTCGGTGTGGATGAGCCACGGGGACAAAGTACACGCCTTGCCGGAGGGCTTCCGGACGGTAGCCTCAACAGGGAATGCGGAGTTCGCAGCGATCGCCGACACACAGCGCAAGTTCTTCGGGATTCAGTTTCACCCCGAAGTCGTGCACTCCGAGCATGGCAGCGACCTGTTCCGAAACTTCGCGATGGATGTATGCGGCTGCACAGGCAGCTGGACAATGGAGTCTTTCGTCGAGCGCTCGGTGCGTGAAATTCAGCAGCAGGTTGGGGACGAGGGAGAAGTGATTCTGGGGCTGAGCGGCGGGGTGGACTCGTCGGTGGCTGCCGCGCTGATTCACAAAGCGATCGGGAGCCGTCTGCACTGTGTGTTTGTCAATAATGGGCTATGCCGCGAGGGCGAAGCCGAAGCGGTGGTAGGGTTGTTCGGCCGGGCTTTTCAGATGAACCTGCATGTGGTAGACGCGACCGAGCGCTTTATCGGAAAGCTGGCGGGCGTGATCGAGCCAGAGGCCAAGCGAAAGATCATTGGCTACGAGTTTGTGGACGTGTTCGACGACAAAGCCAAGACCTTGCCCAAGGTGAGTTTTCTGGCTCAGGGCACGACCTATCCGGACGTGATCGAGAGCGTCCCAATTGGGGACAATCCGAGTTCCATGATCAAGAGCCACCATAACGTCGGCGGCTTGCCGGAGACGATGGACTTGGACCTTGTCGAGCCGCTGCGTCAGCTGTTCAAGGATGAAGTGCGTGAAGTGGGTCGCCAACTCGGACTGCCCAAGGAGGCAGTGATGCGTCAGCCATTTCCGGGGCCGGGCTTGGGCGTGCGGATCTTGGGCGAAGTCACCTCGGAGCGGCTCGAAATCTTACGTAAAGCCGATACGATCGTGCTACAGGAGATGAAGGCCGCTGACCTGTACTACAAGGTTTGGCAGTCATTTGCCGTGCTGCTTCCGGTGCAGACTGTGGGCGTGATGGGCGACGAGCGCACCTATGAGAACGTGTGCGCACTTCGGATCGTAGACAGCCAGGACGGGATGACTGCGGATTGGGTGCGGGTGCCGTACGAGTTGCTCGGCCGCATGGCCAACCGGATCATCAACGAAGTGCGCGGGATCAATCGAGTCTGCCTTGACATCAGCTCCAAGCCACCAAGCACGATCGAGTGGGAATAGACCGCATAGCGCCACGTCGCGATGATCTGCGAGTTTCTCGGTAGCGGTACTTCATTCGGCGTCCCGTCGATCGGCTGCGACTGCGGAGTCTGTCGATCTGAAGACCCGCGGGATAACCGGCTGCGCGCCAGCATTATGGTGGAGCATGCAGGGCAGCGGATCATTGTCGACGCTGGCCCTGATTTTCGGCAGCAGTGCCTGCGCGCGAACATCGCAACGCTGGACGGCATTCTCATCACACACGGCCATGCCGACCATATTTTTGGGCTGGATGACGCGCGACAGTTTACCTATCGCTCTAAGAAGCCATTGCCGCTGCTCGTTCCGGACCACACCTGGCCGACGATCTCCCAAGTCTACCAGTACGCATTTGCCGAGGCACCAAGTGGGCTCACGCGGCCCAAATTCGAGCCGCAGATATGTACCAATGGCACGCAGCTGGAGTTTGC
>DMTJ01000578.1 GCA_003477185.1 Lentisphaeria bacterium | reverse complement strand
TTACTGCGTGGGGTCGATATGCTGCCAGTAGCCGGGTTGCTCGGTGGTGTTTGCGTGCTCCTGAACCGCCACGGGCAGCGCCTCGGCGATCTTGCCGCAGGGACGGTCGTGATCGTCAACAATAGGTTCTCGCAGCCGGACTTCAGCCAACTTGGGGTACCGAAGTACAATTCACTGCGTGACTACCCGCATCTCGCGGCGCGGCTGCGCCAATTGACGTCCCCGGAGATGGCGGCGACGCTCCTCGACGCCCTGATGCGGCGCGAGGACCTCGAGCCGCAGAGCCGCGCTACATTATTTGCGGACCTCGCAACCGATGTCCGGAGCTTAGTCCGCTTCCCGGACGCCGTCTTCATTGGCGTCTCTGACGAGCAGTGCATTCGCAATACCATTGACATCATCTACCGAGAGAAGAGGGTGTGAGTCACGGCGAACAGCGATTTGAGCCGAAGCCAGGGACTTCTCGGAATTCCTGGGCTGTCCTGATAATCTTTTTTCTGGCCGGAGTCTTTCTGGCTCGCGGAATGACCATACCGCCGTGGCGTTCGATTATCTGCGGTTCGCTCGTCTCTCTCGTTGCCCTTTATACTGTTCCCGCCACGCTGGCAGCAGGCGCTACCTTCGTCTTCACTCCCGACGGGATTCGCCGAGAGCATCGCGGTGGCACCGTATCTCTAGCCTGGTAGGACCTCAGCGAGTTGGAGTTGCTTCAACTGATGAACGGGGCTCTTGAGCTTGTGATCAAGCTCAAGGCTGGAACGCCCAAGCTCGAGATTCCCACCAGTAGCTTCCCGAATGGCGGGCTGGACCTGCTCGCTGAGGTCGAACGGCGGCGGCACCCGCGATTCGAGCACAACACGCTAGTGTGGACACAGGAAGTGGTCGCTCCCGGGGATCGATCAGGCGATTCAGATCGTCGGCAAGACGCTCAAGTTGCGCCCGCTGGCAGGACCTCGAATGGCTACCTGGAGCACTGTCCGGCTCCAAATTGGGGTATGTCCGCATTACGCATACCGATGGAGAAACGCAAATCCCACAATCCGCAGCAGGCATTCACTACTTCACGTTCGCGATGAAGTATTTCTACGGCTTCGGCAACCGAGTCAATCCAGCAGCGGCGGTGGATGAAGAAGCAATGGCGCGATTGAGCGAGGCACGAGCAAAAAGAACCTGGATGCGCCTGCTGCGTATGACACTGCTCCTCGGGGTTGGCATGACAGGCATGTGCACCTGGCTTGGCTGTGGAGCCTGGAAGGACTACAACGCTAAAAAACGGGAATGAGGCGATCGCGATCATCGCAGATAAGGAGCCCACAAATCTGGTAACGCTCGAGTATCGTGATCAGAACGGGGATCTGCAATGGCAGGATTTCAACACCAACCTCGACTACTTTGAGACGAGCCAGGTTGGCGATGAAGTGGTGGTGAACGTGCACCCAGCATGTCCACGCACGTAGTATTTCAGCAGAAGATCGACTTCGCTTCTTCGGATTTCGTTATCCTTATGAGCATCTGCGAGCTCCTTGGCGTAATCGACTACGGCACGGCACTTTGCGGGCTGGCCCGCGTTAATCGCGAGATTGCTCGCCTGGAAGAAGACCTTGAAGAGCGACTCAATCAACGACCGCCGCTTCCGCCAAGTTGACCAGCACTTGCTGGTGTCAGCCAAAGAAAGGTCAGACTTTTCTAAGAACGTGTTTGAAAGATCGCGATTCCTTTGTATCGTGCTGGCCGTTAACTCGAGAGCGGGCGTAGCTCAGTGGTAGANNNGGGTCGTGGGTTCGAATCTCATCGCCCGCTCCAGTTTACGATCAGCCAAGACGCCAGTCATTACGACTGGCGTTTTTGCGTTTCTAGGGTCGCTCGCGCTCCGCGGCAAACCGAGTCTGAAGATGCTGAAGAATCGGATGATTCAGCTGTGGGTACTTCTCTGCCCCCCATGAAAGCAGCCAGCCCAACTCCTCTAGGCGCAGCACGTAGCTGACGGCGATCACTCCGCACGCGGCAAGCGCGCAGATCGCGCCGCTCTGTGCCAGATAGCCCACATTTCCGAGCGCACCGAAGACACGAGCCGCTAGGCTGACATTCGACAGCACCCATTCAATCCCGCCATAGCAGCCCAGAGCCACGCATAGCGAAGTCGCCCCGACGGCGCCCACCGAGAAAAAGCTTGAGCGGATCGCAGGCAGATCAATGAACGGGACTACGCGATTGAACAGCCAACCGAGTAACAACACCTTCACAAACCGTGACAGCACAAAGCCGCAGGCCACCACAGGCACCACATACACCGGCGCCACGCCGAGAACCTTGATGCCCATAAAGGACAGCGCCATGCTCAGCGAAGAGCAGAACATGCCGATGATCGCCGGCGTCCACACGGACCGTTTCGAAAAGAACGCCTGCATCAGCACCGATTCCACAGCGGCAAAGGACAGCCCCAGCACATAGCAGGCATTCGCCGTTGCAGTGGGGCGGACGTGCTCGGCCGTGAACTTCCCCGCCTCGTAAAACCCGCGCGTGAGTGGAAACGAGACCACGACCAGCGCCAGACTCAGCGGCACGAAGACAAACAGCATGGCCCGCGTGGAGTTGCGCAGAATCTCCGCAAATTTGGAGGCGTTGCTGCCTTCTGCGAGCATACAAAAATAGGGAAGCAGCGCGATCGAGACAGCGTACGGCACCAGAAAGTGCACGCTGTCTGCGATCGTCTTGCCAAAGGCATTGGCCGTGATCAGGCCCTTAAACTCCGACAGGATCCAGAGGTGATTGAACACATCACGGACCTTGGCGAAGATTATGCCCACCAGCATGGGCAGGACGAGGACGGCAAAATACTTTAGGTGTACCCCTTTGCAGCGAAGCGTGAGACGCCAGCGCTTTCGCTCCGCTCCAAGCGCCACAATGTGTGTCAGCAGCTTGCAGGTGCCGCCAGCTGCGACCCCGATCATCACCAGCGCCAGCCCAGTCGCCGGACTCATGTCGGTGCGCTTCATCAGCACTCCCGCCGACAGAATCCCGATCACGATCCCCACCTTCACCACCACATCCCCCGCTGCAGCCCAGAAGAAGCTCTCGCGCGAGTTCAGCAGCAGATAGGTCAGGCTCCCCAGGCCCATCCCCACAAGGCCCGGGGCCATCAGCGGAATCAACCGATGTGCCAACGAGAGTTCCGCAGCATTCTCCGGGCCCCATTGCGTGCAGATGTCCGTAGCCAGCGAGGGCATGAAGATCAGGACCAACGCAATCCCCACCAAGGCCACGAAATAGCCATTGAACATGACACTGGCAAAGCGCCAGGCCTCGCGCTCGCCGTCCTGCTCCTTGAAACGCATGAACGCCGGCAAAAAGACTGGCCCGAACGATTCCTCACCGACCAGGAAGATGGTCAGGAAGATAAACTTGAAGGTCGCGACGAAGACATCACGCTCGGTTTCGTCGAAGAACCTGCCCAGATAGTGGTTCTGTGCCAGACTGATAAACTTCACCAGAATATGCGCCAGCACCACCAGAAGAGCTGCGCGTAGGATGCGATCGCGCCAGGATTTCTGTGTCGCCATAGGGAATGCTTCATCGCTAGGATTCGGGATGTACTCTTTCACTAGGCTCCCGATGCCCACGCATATCAGCGAACTGCTAACTTTCCCAGCTCAGCCTCCCTGCGGCCCAGCAGGCACGAACTCGTTCTAGCGATGGTGCACGCCGCTCGCGCGGCCCTACCTTCCGGCCGATGAAGTGCACGCCCGAGTACGCCCCTGCTCAGTTTCCCGGCGATGGGGCTGGAACGCGTGGCTTTTCGCCAACTCACGGTTACCCCAATCAGAATCCTTGAACGCAGCCACGATCGCCCCATGACGCCTCCCTTGCGCAAGCGCTATTTTTCACTTCTTGAGCTTCTTATCGTGATGACTCTCATCGCCCTCGTGCTGGGGATCGCCATCCCACGCATGGGCTACGTCCCTTATCACATTCAAAAAACACAAACCCTCAAGAGCCTGAACATTGCCTTGCATACTGCGATGAACCGAGCAGTGGCCAGCGGCTCACAGACCAAGCTGGTTCTGGATATCAACGCACACAAGGCCACAATCAGCGAGGTTAGCAATGGCCCCAAATGGACCGTCAAGACGGAAAAGAAGGCGGAAGGCCCGGTCGCCGACCATTTCAGGAAATACAGCAGCTTCGATCTGCCGAAAGACCTAGTCCTAGACGAAGCCTCGTTGGACCGCTACTGGGAGGACAGCCAGGCCATCTTCCACTTCTTCCCGAGCGGCGAGGCATCCGGCCCAGTAGTGCCCTTACTGATCGGCATCGATCGCATCGAGGTAAGTGTCGACGCACTGACTGGCCGACCGATTGTTATCGAGAAAAAGGGGTACTATTGAGCATGAAGCGTCGCCGGTTTACCCTTGTCGAGGTTTTGATTGCTGTGGCTATCCTTGGCTCTGCACTTGGTACTACCCTAGCGATTGCTGCCCAAGCCCAGCTGGACCTGATCCGCGCGCAAGAGCGCTGGGCCGACCACCACGCACTCGAGCAAGCCATCGAGCACTACCTGCTTCAGGATCCACGCGAGCTAGATGCCCCGGGTGACCTGTTGCATGGTGGCTATAGCGCTTCCTGTACCGTGGTGCCGATCGAAGAAGGTCTCCCGGAATATGCAATCGACCCGTACCAAGGCTGGGTTCTATCTAGCTACACCATCCAGGTCACCAACTCGATCGGCGACGTCGCCGGTGAGCAAATTATTTATAAATGGCTGCCGGAAGACGACCTGTGAAGCGCCACGCCTTTACCCTGATCGAGGTCCTGGTCGCCATTCTGCTGCTCTCTATGGTGATGAGTGTATTGTTCCTCGGCACCTACTCCATCTCGAAGAGCTGGGAACGCATCCATCGCCAGGCGAGCGAGTTTGAGGAGATTCTGGTGCTCGACCGTGCCATCGATAACATGTTCTCAAACATCATCCCCTTTCGCTGGCCCAGTGATGAGGAGAGCATCCAGCGCCGTGAGCTCATTCACTTTGACGGGCAACCGACCAACACCGTCTTTGCCTACTTGCACAAGGTCAATCGTATCGGCCCTGTAGGCCAGGAGCATCGCTGGGAAAAGAGCGAAGGCGGCATTCGATTTTGCCATGTTACCGTGGAAGAAGACGAACTCGTCGCCTACTATTGTAACCGGCCCCCGTTTCCCGAAGACCTGCGCAGCGAGCGCCTCTCGCGATCCGTCCTCTCGCAGAACGTCGCCTCCGTCGCCTTCACCTATCTCGACCTCGACCAAGACGCACTGGACTGGGTCGATGACTGGGAAGATCGCGACTACCTGCCGCTCGCCGTCCGCCTCAGCGTCAAATGGGCCGATGGCCGCGCCGACAGCTGGCTGCGCCGAACCGCTGGTTCCGGCTTCTTCGAGCACTACGGAATTCGTGAAATGGACAAACGGAAATTTGTCCAATGAGAAGGCAAAAACGCGCCAACCGCGGGATCGCCCTCATCATCGTGCTGGGCATGGTCTTCCTTTACGCACTGTTCGCCAGCATGATGGTGATTGCCGGCCGCATCTCCACCATCAGCGAGCGCGTGCACACCCGGCGCACTGAGGCCAAGTACGCCGCAGAATCCGCCACAGCCATGGCCATGTGGCTAACTGCCACCTACAACTTCCGTAACCCCCTGAAGGGCACCGATGAAGAAGAACCCGGCACCACCCGGTGGGTCCCCGGCGCCGGAATCAGCAACATGACCTTGCCCGGCGGACTCATCGCCAACGTCAAGATTTACGACCTCAATCGCGGTCGCAACATCCACCGGTTGGCCAGCGACCGAGCGCGTATCGTCGCCACCATCGCCGAAGAGGATGAAGAGCGCCGTGCCCAGATGGACGACATGTTTGCCACTTACTTGGACTACATCGACCGCGATGACGTCCACTCCGCCGTCGGAGAAGGTCTCGAATTTGAAGACTACGAGGGCCTAGGCCTCGAAGGCTTTCCACGGAATGGCCCCATGCAGTTCCGCGAAGAAATGTACTGGATCAGAGGCGCCCAGCACCTGATCAACCCCTCCGGCCGCTACAACTTCGACGAGACCATTCCCGGGAACAACTTCCGTGTTATCCCGCCCAAAGACACCCGAAACCGAGTTCCCGGCGGCGTCGACCCCCAGCCACAGCGCACCGATTTTTGGTCCGCTCCCATGAACTACATTCTCGCCACCATGCCCGTACTAAGCGAAGACGAACTTGATATCATTCGCACCTGCCACGGCAGGGGTCGGCAGATCTCCGACGACATGCGCGACTGCCTCGGCCAAGAGCTCCATGCCCAATTATCCCAGTTTTTCTCGTTTGATGAGACGCCCACCGTTGTATTTACCATTATCACCACTGCTGCGTATCCCGATGGGTCGGTTGCACGGCGTGTAGTAGCCACACTCAACCTGCGCAACGTCCCGGCCGCGCCCACAAGCCGCGTCTCGGCCGTTGCCCGGAACACCATCCAATACTGGCAGTGGCAAGCATTTTGAAACACACCACCGCACTTCTGATCCTCCTCCTACCCGGCATC
>DMTJ01000189.1 GCA_003477185.1 Lentisphaeria bacterium | reverse complement strand
CGGCCTTAAAGGCAGCGGCGTACCCAGCGGGGCCGCCCCCCAATACAATAACATCAGTTTGTTCAGACATGGCTGCCTTATAGACCTTGATTCGATAAAAACTTAAAGCTGGACGCTGCTAGGCAGTCGAAAGAGTCACGGTCGCAGGTGTCCTGCTCCACGCAATAGCACTGCACGCCAGCTTCCGCACAGGCGGCGAGGATACTCACCCAATCCAGATTCCCTTCGCCTACTGCTGAAAATGTTGGCCCCTGACCAAGAATCACCTGCTTATCCTTGACATGAATCACATCTACTCTCCCTCCAGACTACGAATCGCCAGATAGCTGCAGCCCAAGGTCTGGTGAAACTCGATCTCGCGGTTTGTATCGGTGAGCAGCTGTTCCCAGTTACGATGGGGCGCCGCGCAGCTCAGACCATCCTCGTCCAGCATCTTGCGAGCGACCTCTGCGCTGACTTCCGGATCGTCACCATTCATCGCGCCAATCGCAGACACCCCAGAAGCACAATAGCCGATCTCGCTCACACGTCCAAGAGTACGAGCTAGATCATCGGCAGTTTTGGCAAACTCCCGAAGTGTAAACATCTGTGCACCGACCATGCGTATTGTGCTCTCCCTGCGGGTGGCGATTCTACTGGCGAAGCATGTACCGTGTTCGCAGCGACGAAAATTGCAACCCGCAGTCTCAGCAGCGCGGCAGCCGGGCTCTGATTATGGCAAAGAGTCAGATCTGCACTTCGCGGCCAACGTCAGCCGACCGGTAAATCCCGTCCAACATCTGCTGTACCAAGAGCCCATCTTCGCCGGGCGAGAGATTCGGGCCATCGTTCAGGAAATGGTCGATCATCCCCCGAACCTTGACATCCCAAATCTCTTCATTCGGCAGAAAGGCAGGAGTCACATCAACCTGATGGCCGAAATCGTCCGTGTAAATCTTGAGCGGCGAAAGAGAAGCGCCAGCGTTTTCGCCGAAGATACTGAAGTTATAGCCTTCCTCTTGGCCGTGCATGGCAAAGCTCGTTTCAAGAGCAAGAATGGACCCATCCTCGAAACGTATCTGACCGACAGCAAGATCTTCGACCGTGTAGGTCTCGGTGTCCCACTTGGGCCACATACAGGCGACATCGCCTGCCTTGTCAGCATCGTCCCCGATGTACGTCCAGGTGTTCCCGGAGACTGCCACGGGTTTGGGGCGACCAATGGCATACCAGGCCATGTCGAGCGCATGGACACCAATGTCAATCAGGCAACCACCGCCCTGCAGGTCTTTGCGCCCGAAGACACCCCAGTTAGGGATGCCACGACGCCGATAAACGCTGACCCGCGTATACATGATCTTTCCGAAGCGGCCTGCCTCGACAGCATTGCTGATGTACTGGACTCGGGGCTCGAAGCGATGCTGAAACCCAACCACGATCTTGCGCCCGGTCTCTTGGGCCACGTCAATCATCTCTTGGCACTCGTCGGCGTTCATCGCCATCGGCTTCTCGACGAATACGTGCGCGCCTGCCTTCAGCGCATCAATCCCAGGCTGGTAGTGCAGGAAGTTGGGCGTGCAGATATCGACCGCGTCCGGCTTAATCTCTGCCAGCATCTTGTGGTAGTCTGTAAAAGTGGGAACGTCGTACTCAGTCTCCCACCAGGTATTGGTCTCGGCACTTACCTCAGCGACAGCAACGATGCGCACGTCATCAAATTTAGAGAGCCACTTGGCATGATTCTTGGCAATGCCACCGCCGCCAATGAAGGCAATCTTTAATACTTTCTCAGACATGTCTATACTCTTTCTGCGGAGTGTGAGTTGTCCAGCTGTGAGGAGCCAGCTGGTCTACTTGGACTCGTCGAGACGGTCATATGGATAGATTGAGGAATGCTCGTCGGACCATTGAACAGCCACAGCATAGTTGCCCATGGGCTCAATGCTCTGCGGCTGTACATCCTCCGGCACATCCTCATCTCGCAACACCTTCTCACCGGTCATTTCGTTGATGCATACGGCACAAGCGCAGGCCAGGCGTACTTTTCGCGGTGCAAGTTCCACGCGTTCCGCATCCTCTCGCTGTATGACAATCACACCGTCTTCAAAGGTCACAGCAGGTGCCGATATTCCACCATACGTGCGACGACTAATCTCCCTCGCCACAGTACCAGCAAGATCCCTAAACGATTGTGCCGTCTCGGTGTCTGGTTCCGCCCAGACCAGCGGCAACCCATGATCTCCACAGGCAGCTACAGCTGGGTGCATCGGCAGGGAGACCGTGTTGGTGAAGCCAAACTGCTCGACCAGCTTGCGCATAGCGCCCCGGCCAAAGATGTAGTGCTTCTTGTCACACTCATCACAGATGTAGTATGACATGTTCTCAACCACAGCAACGGTCGGCACCTTCAGCGTGTCAAACATCCGGATGCCCTTGGCCACATCAATGAAGCTGATGTTCTGAGGCGTGGTCACAATCACAGCCGCGGTGAGTGGCACAAGCTGACAGAGCGTCAATTGAATATCTCCGGTTCCAGGCGGGAGATCGAGCACCAAGTAGTCCAGTTCTCCCCAGTCTGTGCCGGTGAGAAGCTGATTGATGATCTGAGTCACCATCGGACCGCGAAGTATCGCTGCCTTCTCGTTTCCGGGGTTTGCATAGGCGAAGGACATCAGCTTGAGGCCGTGGTGCTCCACCGGCTCGATCATACGATCGGCTCGTTGCACCAGCCCTTGAAATGGCGTGTCGATCATCACCGACAGGCTTGGGCCGTAAATATCTGCATCGAAAATGCCCACCGACGCACCAGTCCCACCCAAGGCACAGGCCAAGTTTGTAGCCACGGTCGATTTGCCAACGCCCCCCTTACAGCTCGCGACAGCGATAATGTTGCGTACGTTCGCAAGTCCAGCACTCTGGCCTTGAAGGGCAGAGTTCGCGCGCTTCTGTGCACTCATCTCCACGGACACGGACTTCACCCAAGGAAGTGCTTGTACTGCGGCCTCGCAGGAGGTGCGAAAGTGCTCCTTCACCGGGCAGGCGGGTGTGGTAAGCTCGACCACAAACGAGACCTCGCCAACCTTGGAAATCTCGAGCTTCTTGATGAAGCCAAGCGAGACGATGTCCTTACCGAGATCGGGATCGATGATCCCGCGCATGCTGTCTAATACCTGGTCTTGCAGGCTCATGGCCGCCTCATAAAAGGGTCATGCCCACAGTTGGGCAGTGAATGACGAAGTGAGGGTCCGACTCAGCGGGTGGCGGCAACACCGGACTCGCGAATGAGCGAGACGCGAAAGCCCACGTGGCTGTTCGCCTGGTCTGGAGCCAGCCGGTAGCGGTTACCAGCAGCAGTATACATCGCTGGATTTCGGAAGCTACCACCACGCGTTGCTACGTAGTCCAAGCTCGTGGTCTCCGCGACAGCGACACTCTCACGTGCAGGCGGTGTGTACCAGTTCGCACACCACTCACGGACGTTTCCGTGCATATCATAGAGCCCCCAAGCGTTCGGCTTCTTCTTGCCAATCTGCTGGGGAATCCCATTGGAGTTTCCGCGATACCAAGCGAAGTCTTCCAGCATGTTCGTATCTTTGCCAAAGGAGAAACGGTCCGTGCTGCCAGCACGACAGGCATACTCCCACTGCTGCTCGGTAGGCAACGCAATGCGGAGGTACCAATACATCTCGCGAAGCCGGCCCATGAAGACCTGAATTTCTTCCCAGCTGACGTTCTCTACCGGGTTCTGCGGATCTACGTACGCGCTGGGGTTGTAGCCCATGACTGCTTCCCATTGGGCTTGGGTGACTTCGAAGCGACCAATGTAGTAGGGCGCATCGACGCGAATCTTGCGTTTCTTGATGCCGTCTTCGGTGTCAAATTCCATGACGAACGCCCCGGGACGAATCAACACAAACTCCATTTCCACGTCGTTGCCCAAGTCGAGAGTTAGGTACTTCTTGGGACGCGGCAGGTCAGCGGACAATGCGCGTAGCTCTGCCAGAACCGGTCCATCTGGAAGCAGTGCCTCCAACTCATCCACTATCGCCTCCGCGCGCAGGCCGTCCTGAATCGCGAAGGCATGCTCAAGCTTGAGAATCAACGGCGCAATGATGGTCCGCTGCTGGCGGGTCAGATAATGCTCCAGTACTGCCTGCACACGATGGGCAATAGGCAGGACCTTGCTTCCGGGAGCGGTCAGATGCTGTGCCGAGCGCATCGCTGCCAAACGCTCTGCCTCGTTCCGGGCGTATTCGAACAGCTCAGTCGCTCGCACCAGCTCGCGCTTAGCGGTGTGGTAGAGATCATTGTCGGCAGCATTCTGGGCTAACTCCAGAGCGCGCAGTCCGCGATCGAACGCTTCTGGATAATTCTGCAGCTCAGAGAAGCTATCCTCAGCTTCAGCCATCATCTCAATCGATGCCTGGCGCAGCTTGGCAAGCTCATCCTCGCGATCGAGATTCGACAGCCAGTCTGCCTGGAAATAAATTCGCGACTTTGCCAAATTCTCGCGGGCCCTCACCAAGTCGGTGACGAGAGGTTGATCTTGGCTGCTCAGCTCGGGGACTTCGACAGTTTCTTCAACGGCAATGTCCGCCTCGGTCGGCACAATCTCGTTTTCCATTGCTGGGATACGACGCGGAGCAGGTGTCGCTGAGGACGGGCTGAGCACGGCTGGCGTCGAGATCGGGCGTGCCGTGACAGCAGGGGCTGGAGGCGTGGCGCGGCGCGACGGTGCATGGCTAGCGCGAAGCGTAATGGCTCGCGCCCGCGGTAGAGACTCCGGCTCTCCCACGCGCTTCAGAAACTGCGTGGGTTTCAGCATATCCGTAGCTCCGGCCAGCTCTGCTCGTGGACTTGCGTCTGGGGCTAAAGGTGTCGGCACTCGGAACAGGCGCGCACCGTGAAAAACATGGGCTGGGGCCGGCGATGCTGAGACATCGGCCGAATGAGCACGTAGTGGAGCGCCGCGCTCAGCCAGGTTGTGGGCCTTGTGGTACAGCTCGGCAGTGCTGATGTAGAGAGACTTTGCCAGCGCGTAGCGATGTTCCCACAGGGCCCGGTTCGCTGTGCGCTCGGTCTGCTGGGCGTGGTTGAGCAACCGCCCCTTGCGAGCATCACGGGTCAGCTTCACCGATGTGCTATTGCGAAGCACAGCGAGCTCCCACAGGGACTGGCGGATGGAGCGCTCGTGATGATGCTTGGGGAGCTCTGAGTCGGGCAACTGGGGAAACTGTGCGCGTACCTGTAACATGGACGTCCGGGCGGCGACAGCTTCTTCCAAAGATGCCTTGGACTCGAAGGGAACATAGGCCTGGTAGATGTCACGTGCCCGGCCCAACTCTTCGATCGCCGTTTCCAACTCACCCGCAGCGATGTAGCCCTGCGCGTTGTGTTCATGGCGCTGAGCCTGTGACAGGGTGGAGACATCCGTAAAGATACTGCCAATCATGCTACCGCGCTCAACTTCATCCTGAGCCTGGGAGAGCCTGTCTAGGACATCGCCGCTGTCGAGCACTCCACGATAATAAGCAGATGCATCGTGATATGCTTGCACGGCTTCCGGATAAAGCTCGCGTGTGAGTTGCTTGGTACCGTCGCGCATGCGCATTTCGGCATTCGACAGATGGCGGGCCATAACTTCACGGACTTTCGGCTCTAGGTCATTGGCGCGACGCCGCAGGATCGTGGCATCGGTGCGGGCATTAACTGCATCCAGCAAGGTAGCACCGTGCATGACCAAGTCGTCTGCAGTCAGCAAGATGTTGCCTTCGGAGTCAGTCACGGCACTGGCCAAGGCACCCGAAATGTTTGCGGGCTCCGCAACTACGGCGCCAGCGGCTTCCGTCTCGGCAAGCAGATCAGCGGCGGCAGCGATCATTCGCTCGGAATCTGCCAAGTCCTGCGTGCTCAGGGATGCCTCCCGGTCGCCAGAGACAGCGGCTACCAAGCCGGAGGCTGGAGGGGCTTCAAAACTCTCTACGCGGGCTCGGGGAGTCTGAGGCTCAGGTGCCATGACGGCCTCCTCGCCGATGGCGCTAGCTAACAGGGCGACGCGCACGCGGCAATCGACAAGCCGGGGGTCGTTGGGGATCAAGGCGGCGACCTTGTTTAAAAAGGACTGGGCCGCCATAGGGTCTTTGGCCTCGAGGGCATGCTCCAGCTGCGCGATGACGGGCTCAGCGCCGCGCATCCGCGACTCGACGACCGCGCGGCTAAGTGACTCGCGAGCTTGATTGTACATCCGAGCGGCGACTTCTTCTTCGCCCACCAATGCCTTGGACTTGGCATTGGCCGCTGCGGTCTTGGAATCTGCGAGAGCCATTGCAGCGCGCATGGTCAGCCCTTCGTGATCGACTCTGCCCAGCACCGCTTCCCAAGCTTCCCGAGCGCCAGCAAGTGTGGAGATGTCAAAGGCATCTTCGGGATTCGGCTGCACCAGTGAAGCGACGCTCATGCGGTAGGTCCCGACCTGGCGGTGGTTAGAGCCAAGGAGATTCTCGAGCTCTGCCAAGGACAGCTCAGCGCCATTGCGATTTCCATCGGCAAGTGCGCGCTCCAGACGGGAACTGACCAACGCCACATCGGCTTCGTGTTTCTTGCGGTTAGCCACGGCCAACTCTGTGGCTCGGTCGAGCGCCTCACCAGCACGGCTGACTGCTGCAATGGCGTCTTCAAATTCTGCATCGGCGGCCATTTCCTCACCATGGCGAGCCAGCGCAAGTGCGCCATCGTACTCGTAATTAGCATGCTGCTTCAGCAGTGCCTCGTCGGTGCGGGCCAGGGCTGCACGGTATGACTTACGGGCATCCTGGAGAAATGCCATTTGAGCGGTGGCGATGGTCTTGGCGAAGTCCTGTTTGGCTTCGTCGATCATGCGCTCGGCCATTTCCAGTTCTTCCTTGGTCGCAGCATCATTGGCGATCTCTCGTGCATTGTCGAGAGCCTGCGTGCCGCGCTGAAGCGAATTAGAGTTTTTTCCCTCCTGTAAAGTTTCAACAGCCTTCTGGTGGGCCTTCTCGGTGGACTCAATTGCCGCACGAATCAAGCGTTGCTTCTCCTGCAGAGCCGCTGCTCGCATGTACTGGTTTGCTGCTGCTGTATACAATGCCTCAGCTTCACTTTGCTGCCGCTCAATGAGGGCGTCGCTGGCCGACTGGTCGCTAATCTGTGCACGATGCAGAAAGAATAGCAGCGAGCCGTTTTTCTGGACGCGGTGATCGTTGGAAACGTCATAGCTATCCAGACGGACGACCTTCTCCTTGGCAATATCCATGCGCTTCTTCGCAGCCATGGTGCGATCTACCGAAGCAGCTTCGTGATCAGGGCCGAGCGCTTCGTAGAGCCGGGCTGAGGCCTCGAGCGCCTGCAACGAATCGTCACGATGGCCAGCCTGAAATAGGTCGCGGGCTTTGCCGAGGGCGTTAGTCGCCTGTTCGAGCTCGGGTCCACCCGCACCAACAGCCAGTATCCGAGCTCGGTCGACACGCTT
>DMTJ01000100.1 GCA_003477185.1 Lentisphaeria bacterium | reverse complement strand
ACACTGAAGTTGAAGAAAGGCCATGGGCGTCCTTGCCGTTGGTTCGCGGTCTCACACTGTATTCTCTCTGTACTCCAGATTCTAATGACAAGGCTGCCTGATGAGGAACTTCAGTGCGGAGTTCGCACATTTTCAGGATCACGGGTACGTGATCGCCAGGAACGTGCTGCCGCCAGCGACGTTGCAGCCCTTGGTCGCTGAATTTAGTGCCTGGGTCGATCAGCAGGCTCGTGACCTACACGCGGACGGGAAAATCACGGACCTCTATGAGGAGCTAGACTTTGACCATCGTGTTGTCGCTCTCTGCAGGCAGAATCAAGCGATACTGGCGGGCATGGACCTCATGCACATGCGCGGCGAAGCCTGCTTTTCCTTTCTGCATGACAGCTGCCTGCTGGATCTGGTCCAGACCTTTCTCGGGCCCGAGATCTCCTGCAATCCGATCCAACATCTCCGTGCCAAGATGCCAAGCGCCGTGGATGCCAAGAGTGGCTTTATGCAGGTGCCTTGGCATCAAGATGTGGGCGTGACCGCAGAAGACAGCGACGACAGCAACATCATTACGTTCTGGCTGCCACTGAGCGTGGCCACTCGCGAGTCCGGATGCATGGAGATCCTGCCTGACTGTGTGGCGGGCGGCTGCCTGCCGCACGTGAGCGGCTCCTATGGGACCGAGATTCCTGACGATGTCCTGCCGCAGCGGCAGGCCATCACTGCCGCATCGGAACCGGGCGACGTGGTCGTCATGAGCAAGTACACGCCGCACCGCGGCCTTGAGAACGTCGCAGACTACGCCCGCTGGTCGGTAGACCTGCGTTTTCACCCGACCGGCCAGCCCAGTGGGCGCGATTGGCAACCAAGTTTTCCAGTAAGAAGCGCGGATCATCCAGACTCAGTCTCGGCGTTCACGCATGCCCACTGGTCTGATGCCTGGAAGGCCGCGCTCGCAGACCGCACCCGCCACAAAGCACACCGAGTATAGCAAGGGATCTCATGTTCAAACCACAACTATTGATTGCTTTCGCACTTCTATTGGGAGCGTGCAGCAAGCCGCCCGCCGAGGTGCCGGAAGAAAAAAAAACAGCCGTCGCAGCGCCAACAGGGCACCAGGGATGCACTCACCTCGCGAGCCCGCATGGCGGCACGCTCGTCTTGCTGTCGGGGAATGTGGCACATCTGGAATTTGTGCTCGATGGCGCCACCGGTGCCTTAACGGCATACGTGCTTGATGAGAATGCTGAGCCGACTGTTGCGGATGAGGAGACCATCGTGGTCTCATGCAAGCGTGGCTTCGTCGCCTTCGAGCTCACTCTCTCCGGCGCTGAGAAAGCCGACGCAGGATTTTCGTCCTACAAGGGCGTGGCCGAGGAGCTCAAGGGCGTCACTGATTTCGACGGCACCCTGATCAAGCTGACGGTGAATGGCAAGACCGCGGAGAACAGCGAGTTCGGATTTCCAGCAGGGAATGCGGGCCACTGCGGGCACTGAGAATTATTCAATTATCCAACAGCCAACACGGAATTTCCGATGGCCAAGGGCTGGAGTGCGTGCTCTACCGTCTTCAATTGGTAATTGGAAATTCCGTGTTGGCTGTTGGATATTGATTGTCTCTTAGAATCAGGTTATCGATCAGGCGCGTGCTGCTGAATCTGGCGGCGATTGCCAGCAGGGCAGGGCGGCTGATCGTCCCTGGGACGGGCTCGAGGGTTTCCTCGTCCACTAGGGAGACATAGTCGACCTCGTCGGCTGATGCAAGAGTTTTGCGAACTTCGCAACACAGCGCCTCGGCGTCGCGCTCGCCTGCGGCGAACAGCTGGCGGGCTTGATCGAGACTGCGGCTGAGGCAAAGAGCTCGCGCTCTTTCGTCCGCGCTCAGATAGGCGTTGCGGGAGCTCATTGCCAGGCCGTCCGGTTCGCGGACAATCGGACCGCGTGCGATCTGCACAGGGATGTTCAAGTCGCGGACCATGCGCTCGATCACTCGCAATTGCTGGGCGTCTTTCTCCCCGAATACGGCAACGTCGGGCATCACCGCCCAGAATAGCTTGCTGACGACCGTGGTGACACCACGGAAATGTCCTGGCCGGTTGGCCCCGCACAGCCCCAGCGTGAGTGCTGCTTCGTCCACCCAAGTCGATTGGTCAGGCGCGTACATCTCAGCGGCTGCCGGCGCGAATATGGCGGTGGCACCGTGCTCCTCGCACTTCGCCAAGTCGCCCGCTTCGTCAGACGGGTAGCGGGCCAGGTCTTCGTTGGGCCCGAACTGCGTCGGATTGACGAATAGGGTCACGACAACGACATCGCACTGTTTTGCGGCTATGTCGATCAGCGACGTGTGCCCAGCATGGAGATAGCCCATCGTCGGGACGCAGCCAATACGTAGGCCGGACTGACGCCAGCGCTGCGAGCACGCCTGCATGTCTTGAATGGAGCGAATAATCTGCATCATAGTCCCATCTTTGCGCGAAGTTCAATCACCGTTTGGTAAGCTCCGCATCCAAACGATAGATTTTTAGGATGACTCCACCATCGACCACAATCTGGTGTAATGGTGGTTTGCGTCGTGCCTCGACTGAACGCGTCAGCATATTGTAGTGTCGCCAGCGCGTAATGTACATCAGATAGACCGGCCCGTCGTGTTTTGCGGACTCCGCAAGTGCCTCATCCTTCAACATGCCGTCCGTCGAAATGAGGACGATATCGGGGCGCAGCCAGGCCTCTGCGGTATAGCGGACAATGTGCTCGCCCATGCCGACCACTAGGCCCGCGTCCGCCTCGGCATTCTCATTCAGCCAAGCGCAGCCTTGCCGGTAAGACGAGCCCCAGTAGTCAGTGGACTGATCGATCATCCGTTCCTGGGCCCCACCGAGGCCGCCGACCAGAAAGTTATAGTAGCAAATCTGGTACGGGTGCAGGCGAGCATTCCAATAGAGGGCAGGCAGGTGAATGAGCAAAATGGCCACACCGGCCGCTAGCGAGCGGCGCGGCTGTGGAATTCGCCTGGCAACCGCTTTGCCCAGCCAGGTTGCCCCGATACTTGCGATGATCGCTGCGGGGACGACGAACTCAATCCAATGGCGGATGCCGTCGAAATCGTGCGCCCGCGGGACCGACACCCGCAGCACCGGCACAGTCAGCCACAGCAGCAGTAATGCGTCCAGATTGCTCACGGCCCGGCCCCGGCCGCTACGGTAGGCGATGCAGGCCAGGCCGCAGCCCATCAGCACCAGCATGACCGGCGGCGTCATCGAGAGCACCTTGCCCACCGCTGCCAGCTGCCAATGATCAGGCCCAGTTGCGCCACGCTCGCGGATGTAATCCCAGTGCAGTAGTAGATGGTCCGGGAAGTTCTGCATCAAATAGGGCCAAAGCAAAGCCGCGACGGCCAGGCCGATGAACGGGAAGGCGCACAGTGCCATAATCGCTCTCCGCTCCACGATTAGCTCGCCGGTTTGCGAACTCCGCACTCGTCGGTAGATCACGTACCAGAACCAGACGCCTACCACAAAGGGCAGAAACAGAGCATTGCCCTTGGTGGCCAAGGCCGCGCC
>DMTJ01000276.1 GCA_003477185.1 Lentisphaeria bacterium | reverse complement strand
CATCGCCAGTGGTCGGAACATGAGCACCTGCCGTATCCCCTTGCCACCTTTGTCGAATCCCTGCTGCCGTCGGATAACGGGGAGAAGTCCAGCGTCTTTCGCAGCCGGTCGTTCTGGGGTGCCTTCACCGTGGTCTTCCTGATCTACACGAATAACTACTTGGTGACGGTCACCGAGATTCCCTGGATTCAAATGAACCTGTCGGTCGATATGCAGACGATCTTTCGCTACTTTGGGATCGTGAGCCCCGGACGAATGGGCGCGCTGACCATTTACTTCAGCGTCATCGCCTTTGCCTTTTTCATTGCCACGCACGTCTCGTTTTCGGTCGGGATCTCGGCGTTTCTACACGCCATTTTGGTTACAGTGCTGGTGGGAGCTGGTCTAAATATCAACGACGGCGGCTATTTCGCACCGAATCCGCAGAAGTTCATGATCTTCGGGGCATTCCTGATGACGGCGCTGATCGTGGTCTATATCGGCCGAGACTACTACAAGCGCGTCGTCATGGCAGCAGTGGGCGCTGGTAAAGGCGGGCAGAAGATTGAGAGACACGCCATCATTGGCCTCTGGCTGGCCGTAGTTGCGACCATCGTAGCAATCGCCTGGATTACGCAATTGGGGCTGGACTGGCAGATTTCGACGCTGTACATCCTTTTCACCCTGATGTGTTTCTTTATTCTCTCCCGCATCCTCGCCGAGACAGGGCTGTTTTTCGTGCAGGCGTACTGGCTGCCATGCACCATTCTCATTGGCGCCCTGGGCCCCCAGGCGCTGGGTACCTCAACCATGATCACGTTACTGCTGCTCAGTATGGTCCTGCTGGTCGATCCGCGGGAGGCGTTTATGCCCTTTATCGTGAATGTGTTGCGGGTCTCGGATCGCAAGAAGGTGAAACTTCCAGCCATGAGCGGTGGCATCATGGTCGCAGTGGTAGTCGGGCTGCTATTCTGCACTTGGTTGACCGTCGGCCTGCACTACCGCTACGGCGGCCCGATGATGGATGTCTGGGCGACAGCCATGGTTCCGGTAATGCCGTTCGATACCGTCATCAAGGAGCATCAGCGCCTGGAAGCACAGGGCACCCGTGAACAGGCAGACGCGATTTCTGGCTTTGCCCGGTTTGGCGCGGCCAAACCGCAGGAAACCGATTTCAGCATCTTCTTTGCCTTGGGAATGGGGCTCGTTTTACTCTGCACGATGGCCCGCTTACGCTGGACCTGGTGGCCGTTGCATCCGGTCGCCTTCTTGATCTGGGCGAGTATGCCAGCCTATGCCTTTGCCTGGAGCTTTCTCATTGGCTGGGGGATTAAGGCCGCAGTCATGAAGTACGGCGGTGGCACCGTCTACCAGAAACTCAAGCCGCTAATGTTTGGCCTGATCGCCGGAGAGCTCGTGGCTCTGCTCATCCCGTCACTCATCAGTATCCTCTGGTTTGTCGTGACTGGTGATAAACTCCCACCCTTCAGGGTGATGCCAGGATGAGTCGCGAAATGCAGACCGTATCTTGGCTGGGCATATCTATAGACGTACCGGCGGAATGGGAATTGCTCCAATTCTCCCGCATGGCTAAGGCCGGAAATCTGGCTTGGGCCGATCGTTATGAGTTTCGCCTGGAGCTGACCTGGAAGGAAGCTGCCAGTGCCCCGGATCTCGATCGCATCATGGATGACTATAAAGCAAGCCTGGTGGAGGAAGACCAGCCAGCGCCACAGCCGACATCGTGGGGGACCTGGCAAGGCTTGGTGGATGTCCAGCCTGGCGGCATGTCCCGATATGGCCATTACGAGGAAAGCGTCGGCCGTCTGTTAGAGCTGGTTTTTCTCTGGGAGAAGGAGCGGGACATGGACTTGGAATACGCCGTGCTCAACAGCGTCAAGCCTGTGGACCACTGGCAGGCCTTTGGCTTGGAAGTGCGAACTCCGCAATTCCTGGAAATGACCGAATGCACCGTCCAGCCGGCCAATGTGCAGTGGACCTTCAGCGACAGTAAAAAGGCCAAGCATTCCTGGCACTTCGAGCGCATGGGCATGCTTGACGCTTGGCTCAACGTCCCGCTGGCTGCCTGGCTGCTCGGGAAGGAGCCAGTGGACCTGATCGATCGTCAGCCACAAGAAGCTCAGATCGCGGGTCATGACCTTGCCACCGTCACGGGGTTCGTGCCCGCCCTAAAATTTCCGCAGTTCAGCAAGCGCAGTGGCCGCTTTATCGGCGCGGCATGGGTCTGCCCCGTGGACAACCGCCTGTACTATGCCTCCATGATCGTGCCGCGTGACTACGAGGCCACGCCACAGCTGTTCGGCGGCAGCCTGCGTTGCTGCCCGGCCTGTACCAGCCATTCATTGGCGGCATCATGACCGAAGATCGCAAAACCTGGCGCCTCATGCTGGCCGGTGTGCCTGTGGCAAACCAAGCCGCAAAAGTCACCTATGTCGACAACTGCGCGCGCATTCTGGTGAAGCGCCACAAGCCGCATTTCCTGATTGCGCCGCTCTCCTGGGTCATCCGCCCACGTCTTGAGCGCACGGTGGAGCTGGAAGCCCTCGGAACCTACGTGTACGAGCTCTGTGATGGAAAACGTGATGTGGAACGGATTGTCGATCGGTTCTGCGCGCGGTACAGTCTTACCTTTCACGAAGCACGCGTGCTTGTCACCAGTTTCCTCCGGGGCTTGGTTGAACGCGGTGTGGTCGTTATCGTCAGTCCGGAGCGTTCATGAAACAGATCGACGTCAAGGATCAGCCAAGTTTGGGCGCAGCGCGCACCCTGCGCTTGACCATCAATGGCATTCGCTATCGCCTGTTTCGTTCCGCTGTAACCGTGACCGTGATTGTGGTCGCTATCGCCTTCCTCACCAACAGCCTGGCTGAAGGCTTGGTGCGCCGCGCGGTGGCTGCGGACACCACAAAAGAATTGAAAACAGTCGGCAAGGCCCGCTCTTGGGCGGGACAGCTACAGTCCGTGGGAACCCGCACCGGCATCCTGGATGCCTTGGTCGCTGGAGAGCCAATCTTTGGCCCCACCCCAGACGCCACGCTGCTTGGCCAACTGAGCCAGACCCAGACGCTGATCCAATCACTAGAATCGCTGTCATACGGGCATCGCCGAACGCTCGTGCATAATCGCACAGGCACCACCATGCTGGACTACTTGGCCACCACTGATCAACGCGCAGCGACCGAAGCAGCCCTGACCACCAATCGGCGGATTCGCCTCAGCGCCGAGGGGCCCGCCCTGGGAGCAATCCTCGATGCGTGGCCAACAGTATCCGCAGCGATCGACGCCGAATCAGCGGCCCGCAAAGCCGCGCTGAAGGCCCTAGCCCCCGCCTTGGCCGGGAGTACCCCGCTGGAGTGCCTGACTGAGGCGGACGGCCCATTCGGCAAGCAGATGCTCGACGCAGGCGTACCATTCCCGAGTGCCGACAGTGCGCTCATCGCGGAACAGGCCAAGGAGGCGCTCGAGCAAGCCAAGCTCGAGAAATTCATGAGTATGGCCAGCGTACGACAGCGTGTCGCTGCGAGACAAGATCTTCTCCCCAACGATGTGACCGCGCCATACCTCTGGAAGTCGCTCCGCAGCAAAAAGTTCGCCGATTGGTTTGCGACAGCCTGCGCTGAAGAGGACCCCGAAGCGGTGCTTGCGGGAGAGCGCCTGCAGGAGCTGGCCGAGCACTACCGCGCCCATCGGCGCCTGGAATCCGCCGCAGCCTTCGGCGCCGG
>DMTJ01000239.1 GCA_003477185.1 Lentisphaeria bacterium | reverse complement strand
AGACGAACGGATAGACCGCGAGCAAGACGATGGGAATGAGCACCAGGGTGGCCCACAGCTCTGATCGCGTCTTCATGCCTTCGCCTCTCGCCGCGAGGCAATGATCAGCACAATTCCGATGACCACCAGCATGAGCGGGACCACGGATAGACTGATGGCAGACGCGTAGGCAGGCTCGTGAAACTTGAACCCAGTGAAATACGCATAGGAGACCAGCAGCAGACCGGCATTGTCCGTCCCACCTGAGCCTCCCAGCAGGGCGTAGGCACCGCTGAACATGGCGAACGCATCGATCAGCAGATAGACGATGGCAAACACAATAACGGGCTTGAGATAGGGGAAGCTGACCAGACGGATGGTCTGCAGCCAGCTCGCTCCTTCAAGGCGGGCGGCTTCGTAGTAGGTCTTCGGAATTGCCTCCAAGCCGCACAAGAAGAAGAGCGCGATAAAGCCTGTCCAGCGCCATACGCCTTGCAGAATCATCGCCGGCATGATGAACGCAGGATCCTTGAGCCAGTGGATCGGCACGGGACCAGCTCCGCCCTCCTGCAGCATCTGAAGAGCCTGCTGCAGCGGATAGACACAGAGTGTATTGAGTAGGCCAAAGCGCCCGTGAAAGACCATCAGAAAGAGGATGCCGAGGATCACGGGCGGAGCTAGGGCCGGTAGAACCAGGCCAAAGGTCAGCAGCGAACGAAGGGACCGGTGACTCAACTGTAGCAAGTGAGCCAGGAAAAAGGCCAGCGGAATAATGATCAGAATGGAAGAGGTGCCGTAGACGAGCGTATTGGCGAACGCTTTGCGGTATTGACTGTCAGCCCATAGGTCGCGGTAGTTCTTCAAGGTCAGGCCGCTCGCAGGTGCCCCGGTGGAATGCGCCGCGATGGCGGCGGGATCTTCATGAAGACTGCGCTTGAGGCCGGTGGACAGAGGAATCAGCCAAAACAGAATCAAGCTGGTGAAGAACGGAAGCAGCAGCCAGCCTAGGGAAGAGCGATATGGCGAAGCGAGGCGTGCAGACACACCCAACCCCTTCATTTATCGAGAATTGCCTTCAACTCGGCCAAGGCCTCTTGTGGCGAGGTGCCGCCGTAGATGACCGAGGAGAACACCTGTTCACGGAGCATGAACACCGCTTGGCCTCGCTTAGCATTCATCGCAATCGCTGGGAGTCTTTTGGAGACATCAAGCAGCGTTTTCCCCATGGAGTCTCCGCTGAAATAGTCCGAACTGGCCAGGATGCGTGGGTCGGTCCAGGCGGGCTTGTAGGCCGGAAAGCTGTTGCCCTGAGCATAGCGCGCGACGTTGGCCTCGAGATCGGTCATGACCCATTTGATGAAATTCCATGACGGATCGATGGCTTTGCTGCCGCTATAAATCATCAGGCCCTGGCCAGCAAAAGTAGCAGTGGGAAACGTGGTTTTATGGTCGGGGTCGTCGGCCCAGGTCGGCAGCGGCATGATACCCCATTTCCCGGCCATATCTGGCGCGTTCACCTGGAGCATGTCCAGCCCATACCAATCGGCGCCCATCAGGCAAAGCACCTCGCCGTCCATAACATCTGAGCTAAAAAACAGCGGCATATAGATCGAGCCTTGGCCCGGGGCGATGGCGATTCCGTGGCCGTTGAGCATCTTTAGAAAGGTGAGCACTTCAACGGCCAAGTCCATATCAGGGAAGGCTTTGCCCTGCTCGTCGAACATGCGCCCACCACGCTGGCGCAACAAGATCTCGAAGAACGAGGAGTCCAAGGCCATGAGGGCCTGGCCGGATTGCTGCAACGATTCTCCGACTTCCGCCAGTTTCTCCCAGGTCGCAAGGCTTACCGGGCTGATCTCAAGCTCCTCGAACTGGTCTTTGCGATAGTAAAACACGTAGGCACTGAGCGACTGGGGCAGGCCGTAGACTTTTTCCTGCTGCGAAAAGAGCGCCAGGCGCTGGGGGTGGAATTTGTCAGCGAGCTTGTCGCGCTGCAGCCGCTCGGCCAGGTCGACAAAGGGCACCTCACCACGCAGGAACATGCTGAATGGGATCTCGTCAAGCTGGACAATATCGGGGGCGCCCTTCCCTGTTTTGATCGCCGCGGTAAGCTTGTCCCCCATTTCCATAAAGCCGAAGGCATGGACTTCGGCATCGAAACTGGTGTCGACTTTTTTGTACTCCCGAACCATGTTCTCATAGTACTGCTTGTCTTGGTAGGAACTGATCCAGATGGACAAGGGTTCGGCCGCGGCGGCGCAGAATGCCCCGAGGGCAAAAGAAAGGAAAATAGTAGTTTTCATCGAGACTCGACTAGTTGGCAAATGGGTGAGCTTTGAGTAGAGCTTGAGGCTTCCAGAACATGCTTTGGCCTTCGGTGGCGATGCGCACGCGCTTCACTGTTTCAGCGCGTATGGCGGGTGCCTCGTTACCCCAGCTGTTGCGCACGTAGGTCAGGACGTCGGCGATTTCCTGATTGTTCAGCAGCGCGCCAAAGGCGGTCATAGGCGGCGTGCCGGTTTTGATGCTGTACGGGACGCCCTTGACCTCGATGTCTCCAAACAGGCCGTGCAGAGTGAGCTTGATCAATCGTTCTTCGTCGCCTAACACCCACTTGGTCCCAGCCAGCGGTGGGTACACTTTGGCCAGGCCCTGGCCGTCAGCCTGATGGCAGGTGCTGCAATGGGCATCGCGCGAAAAAATTTCTGCGCCAGCCTGGTAGGATTTGACATCTTTCTTAGAAAGATGCTTAGGGGCTGCCACCTTTTTTGACTTCTTCTTCTCGATAAAAACTGTGCCGCCTGTGGCGGTATCGACCGTGCGCCAGAAATGCTTTACGGTACCAGCTGCGATGCGGGCGTGTTCAATCGGCGAGGCGAGCAGCTTCTCCAGTAATCGCTCATTGCGAACATTATGCTGCTGATGGAGCCACAGCGCTTCGAGCAAGTGATGGGCCTCATCTTCCTTGGCCGGGTCAAAGTCTTTGGCCCAAAGCCGGGCCGCTTCCAGCACTTTGCTGCTATCGCGCTCGCTCAATTCAACCCGGGTACGATGGCGTACGCCATCTGCAGGATGCTTTAGGTTTTCAAGTAGGGCCAGGATCGGCTGGCCGTCGATCGCCACTGGTTTCTGCAGCGGGCGGCTGGGGTAGGTCACGCGCACAATACGGCCGTGGCTCTTATCCCGGCTGGGATCACGGACGTTGTGCTGCATATGCCCGATAATCACGTTCTGCCAATCCGAGACGTAGAGCGCGCCGTCTTCGCCAAACACCGCGTCGGTAGGCCGAAAGTTGCGGTCCTTGCTCTCGAGCAGCGGTTCCCGGCGGGTGCCCCAGGCCTCGCCTGTGCGCTTGGGCGGTTTGTCAGAACCGTCCTTGTGCAACTTATAGGTCTTGAGCCCCAGAAAGCCGATTGTGTTACACATTGCAAAATCGCCCTGGATATCATCGGGAAAGTGGGGGGAAGAGATGATGACATTCGCGGCCACTGGGCGGACTTCGCGGTTGAGCAGGCTGTGCATTTTGAAACCCTGGCCATCGGGGCGCACCTGATAGGGCCGCCCCCCCGTGCCGTCGTTCGCGTAGCAATAGCCCCAGTAGTCGAAGCTGGTGCCGTGGGGATTGGGGCCGCTGCCTCCGGAATGGTACTTGATGGTCGCTCGACGCGGGTCGAAGCGATACATGCCGCTAGCCCCCGTCTGCAAGGATTTCCCCCAAGGATGCTCATGATTGTGGACCAGAAAGATGCCGCTTTGCCAGTAGATGCCGCCGCCAGGACCATAGGTGAGGTTATTAGCAGAGTGGTGGGTGTCGGCCGTGCCGAGGCCGCCCAGCACGACAGTGCGAACGTCGGCACGGTCGTCGCCGTCGGTATCTTTTTGAAAGAGTAGATCGGGCCCGGCGGTCACCAGCACCCCACCATTCCAGAATTCGAAGCCAACGGGGTTGTGTACTTTCGCGAAAACGATGTGCTTATCTGCCACGCCGTCTTTATCCACGTCTTCAAAGATCATCAGACTGTCTTTCAGCTCGGTGAGCGGTTCCCATTTCGGGTAAGAGTTCCAGGATGCGGCCCAAATCCGGCCCTTGCCATCGACTTGCATTTGCACTGGATTGGCCAAGCTGGGAAACATCTCCTCCGAGGCAAACACATTCACGGCATAGCCTTCCGGCACCGTCAGTTGCTTGGCGCTCTCCGCCGCCGCTAGATAATCCGGGCTGCCTTCCTTTATAGCGCTGGAACTTCCACTCCCTCCCCCGATGTTCGAGGCGACCGCGATTGGTGCGGGGACATTGCTGTCATCAAGGACATGGTCCTGGCCCTGAGAAACCGCCCAGATCTTGCGATCGCGATTTGCCGCCAGGCTATCCAGCATGACCATCTCGTGTTTGAGTACGGCGCCGTTGTTCTGCTTGTTCATGAAGGTGAGACGGGCGCGGCTACCCCAGATGTCGTTGCCATCGGTGGCGCGATAGCGGTTATGCCAGTGCCAGTTCTTGTCCTTCACTGCTGTCCGCAAAGCTTCCTGCTGAGCACCAAGCATGACCGGCCGCTCGAAGAGCGCGGTGGCGACGGTGGCCGCCAGAAGACGATGGCCTTCTTCGTTTAGGTGAGCGCCGTTGACCGTCAGGCGTGCATCGCTTTTTTCAAATAGGTCCAGGCTAGGCGTGTAGAGGTCCACATACGCCACCCCGGCATCGGCTGCGGCCAGGCGCGTGGCTTCGGCGTAGGCTGCCAAGCGGGGATTGTGTTCGCTGCCGTCCGGCAGGTTGGGGTCGCCGGTCTCTTCAAACGCGATCGGGCTGAATAGCACGAAACGCGGGAAGGATGTCCCATTGGGCTGTCTAGCTCGGAGATGCTGCACCAACTTCACCAAGCCTTTGCGGTAGGCATCCGCTTTCGCTGGCCCGTCAAACGATTCGTTGTAGCCAAAGAAGGCAAAGATGACATCGGCTTTGACATGGCTGAGATAGTCGTCCCGCGACATGCACCCTTTTTGCCGGGGCGCGCGGTCCACGAGATCGCCCGAGAACCCCATGTTGCGAAAACGCACATTTAGCCCGCCGAGTTGGCTCTGCAGGGCGGTTTCTAACCAGCCCTCGTGCTGCATACGGTCGGGCAATGCGTTGCCGATCATGGCGACCACGTCGTCGCGGTGAAAGGTAAACGGGAGAGGATCCGTCGTGTCGGCGGGTACGTCGACCGCGGCAGCGCGGAAGGTTCCCAACAACAGGATCGTTAGAATGAACATGGTTTTCAGCATACGAGGGGATTCATCGATGAGTTAAGACGTAGTTTTGAAGGCGGAACACTGGGCCGCCACTGGCGGAAAATAGTGCCGCTCTACTTCGGCAGGATAGCGCTTTCGTACCCAGACAGGGTGGATGGCAGAACGTCCTTACTCTGGCCCTTGAAATTGAAGGTTTTGGGTTTGTAGGGGCCCACGAAATCGATCGCCAGATCATCCGTAATGTGCTCTTCCAGCCCCATGGTCCAGAACACGCCGTTGATCAGGCAGCGCCTGAGACCGTCGTTGAGGATGCACTCGGAGGCTCCCTGGGTGGTAGCCAAGACGCGTCCTTCCTTGCCTTTAGCGCCCTGATAGGTGCGCACCCAAAGACCCGGAACTGGCTTCTTGGACTCGTCCGTGGCCGAGTCCGGCTCCATGCCGCTCAGGGGCTGCGACATCGCAAGAACTACCGAATTAGGTTCAGGATCGGCCTTGTATGCGCCGGCCATCCCATGCATGTCCTTGCAGCCGCTCAGGACCACGTGGCCCTGGTTCTTGGGCACAATATCCAGCCGGGTACTGGACTTGTGATTCGGGCCATAGTGCCCGGCCCAGCTCTCGCCCAGCACTTGGCGGCCAAAGCCGAACTTGTACTCATCGCCCGGGTACCTGAAGCTATACTTCTTATAGGTAGATTTAGGATTTCTGAACGCATGGGTGGACGTACGCAGGCCGATAACCGGCCCTGCCCGATTCAGATAATCATCGATCGGCTTCATCTGTTCGTCGCTGGGGTCTAGAAAACGCGTAAAAATAAATAGCAGGTCTGCCTCATCCAACAGCTTGGTACCGGCGATGTTCGAGCTGCCAGGATCAATGAAGCCTTGGTCGTTGACGCCGAAGATGACCGAGCATTTAAAGCCATGGTGTTTTGCCAGGATACGGGCAATGGCCGGGCAGGTTTCTTCAGCTCGATACTCGTGGTCGGATGCGATAAAGACCACGTGCTTGCTTTTGCCCGGGCCGCTTTCTCCTTCATACACGACCACGTTCTTGGGCAAGCTCGCATCCGCTAGGCCGATCATGGCCAGAAATGCTAATCCTACGAAAAATGCTCTTTGTCTCATTTTGTCTACCGTTGTTTACGTTCTTTTTTTCTGGGATAAACCAAACCAATCAATAGTTGGTTTTCGTTTTACAGAGTAGGTGGAGGACTATGAAATCTAACGATCCGCTCCCCAAAATCGAAATATCCTTCAGCACGATCGGACGAACCGTCGACTGAGTTGTCCAACACGCTAAACGCATATCCGACAGAATCCTAGTGTGGTGTGTCACCCTAGCGATCTACCACACTAGATTACTCCACCATTGCCGCCATCAACTGGGAGCCCTGACAGGTAGTGCTTCCGACAGGTTGGATCGGTTCATGGCTGTTATTGCTTCTCTGTGAAGCGGACTTGACTTACGCCGAAGGTCTTGGCACCCCAGTTGCCGACGCACGGGCGGAGGTCGGGGACTAGCTTGACGTAGCGGGCTTTGACGCTGTGGAAGCAGACCGGGAGGTTGTCGCCAACGAGATTGGTCGCAGCCATGCAGCGGTCTTCTCCGCTGGCACGGGCAAAGCGGAAGGGCTTGCCAGCGTTATCGAGTTCGGTCCAGGTCTTGCCGTCCAGTGAGGTGTAGACCCGGACGTCGCGGATGCCGACCGCGGAGCCACCATGCCACCAGAGGCGCCGGTAGTTGTCATCCGGACAGTGGTAGTTCCAGACCCACATTTGGTCCAACTCGAGCTCTCGTTTCAGGTCAAAGGTCAGCAAGGTCTCCGCGCCAGGCGAAAGCTGGGTGCCGAAAAGACCGGTTCCGTAGGGATTTGGGCGCTGGGTGTCGGTGACGTCTGCTCCGCTCATGCCGTCGCCCTCTACGGCGCACTCGGGCGTGTGCATCGGGCGACCCCAGGACTGCGTCTCGCCCTCGGTCGTAGCCGTGACGTTGCGCACAACCTTGCGTGACATTACCTGGGCCAGGAGCGTGCCCCGCAACTCGACGCCGTGACTGGAGATGGTATAGCGGATCTCACACTTGCCCGCCGCGAGCGGCCTGACGACGTGGTCTGGCGTGATCTCGACCACGTCGGTTGAGTTGAGCGTGTAGCAGACGGAGTCGGGTTGCTCGGCCACGGAGCCGTCACTCAGGTGTAAATGGTGCCTCAGTCTGCAGGCGTCGTCGAGCGTATCGAAGAGGATGTCCAGAGTGTTCTGGCAGTCAGCCGGAACCGAGCGACAGGCCTCGTCGATCTGCACAGTGGCCAGCAAGGGTAATGGCGATTCCCGAATCGTGTAGACCCGCCCGGCTTGAACAGGGAACGAGACGATTTGCTCCCGGCTTTCGGCGACTACTTGGTCTCCGTGCAACACCTTGGTCCCGCTGCCGGGAGTGCGACTGCGCAGATCTAAGGCACCGTCTGCCATGGCTGTGAGTTGGTCGCCATCCAGGTGGTAGAGGGCGGTGCTCGGTTGTAGCTGGTAGCGTCCACCTGCGAGGGTAGTCCAGCGCAGCGTTACGCCGCGGAGTCGCTGTGTCGAGCCATCGGCGCCGGTCACCGTGACCTCGCTGTCCGGCCAAGGGTTGTAGATAGCGCATTCTTGCCCCTGTTCGGAGATGATGGCGACGTCCACAACGACCGCGGCTTCGAGTCTAGCCGAGACCAGGAACGCGCCTTTGGTCCGGAGTTGGGTAAAGGCTGCATTGCGTTGTCGGGGCCAGTTGTTGAAGATCTCGATGCCGTCGCCATTGTCGCGCACCAGCATGGCGTTGACTGCTTCGATCGCCCCGACTGCCTCGATACCGTGGACCTTGGGTGAAATCGTGCAGTTGTTGCGGAGCGTTTCGAAGGGCGCTGGGCCGAGCGTAAACCGGGCCTTGAGATGCCCTAGAATCGCCTCCGGTTCGTACTTGCCGCGAACGGCTTGGGAAAATATCCTGGGGAAGGCATTTTCCTGCTTCCAAGAGTCGAGATAGTCGAGGGTATTGCGGGTGAGGAGCTGGTAGGCCGGAGTGCAGGCGGCCTCCCCTGGGTAGACATGATCGAGGCAGACGGGATTATCATGCAGGCCGTGCATGGCCACCTCGCGCCGGTTCTCGGTCTCTTTGAACATGGGGCTGCCGTTCTCGCAGGTTGTCGGGTAGTCGCTGAGTCGGGCAAGATAGTCCTGCCACTGGGCGCGCTTGCCGAGGTCGATCCCCAGTACCTCACTGCCGGTGAGCGCGGCTGCAAAGACCATGCGCACGTAGCCAAGCTCCGGCCCGGGGTTGAGATCACCGGGGAGGCGTTCGCGGGCTGTCGAATCCTGGATCGTGTAACGGCCATCCAGCAAAACCAGGTTGTCCTCCCAGAACGCGGTCAGCTCCAGCAGGTAGGGATAGAGGTACTCGCGCATGAAGGCGTGGTCATGGGTGTGGTCGTAGTAGTTTACGAGGTAAACTGCCGCGAGCGAGGCATTGCTCTTCTGATACAGTGCATCGGGGTGGTCGGTGTGCCCCCATGGCTCGATCATGACCGGCATGACAATGCCCTTGGTCTTGAGTTCTCGGGCGAGGATTCGACCGCGCGGGATGAAGTCGTTAATCATGCGCACGTAGGGCATGCCGAGTTGCTGGCGGTTGCTGGAAATCAGCCCCCAGAACGGTGCCTCGCCGTTGTAGTTCATGGTGTAATTGCCGCCCCAAATGGGCGCGTCGTTCTGCACCCAACCGCCAGCCAGTCCGGGCGGGGTGCGTCCGGATATTTCACAGCAACAGCCCAGGGCATAGGTGGCACCGTAGTAAAAACGCATGAGCTCGTGGTCGTCAAGATTGACCGTCGAGCGCAGCCAGAAGTCCTGCCACCACTGCCGGTGCGCTGCGAGCGCTGGTGCGATGTCCGCAGCTGCGAACTCCGCAACCGCCGCCAGCGCTTGATCGCGATGCTGATAGTCGTCCTTGTTACTCTTCACTGCGAGCACAAGGTGGGCTTCCTCTCCTGCCCGGACGGTGACGCGCAGATAAGGTTTCAGGGCCGCATCCGCTGCGATATCCACCGCATCCGCACCCAGCACGGCGGCTGCAATACAGGCATTGCTAATTAACACGGAGGTAAGCTCTTTGGCGCACCACAGACTGCCATCCTGCACGCCTTCCATGGTGACACACAGCCGATTGTGCTGGCTTGCTTCGAGTTCGATGCAGACATCGGTGTCGGCCGTTGCTCGCAAGGCGACAATTATCCTGTCCTCCTGCGCCAGCGGGACCAGCGTGGACGTCAGGGTGCCGCCAGCGACTGGAAAGACACTACGAATCGAGGCCATACTCATATCTTGGGTATGGATCGCGCTCGTGGCCTCTCCGTCGCAACGAATCCGCAACCGCCCAATCGGCGCGGGATTGATCTTATAGTGCGGAAAACCACGGCCATTTTCTCCGCCTTCTTGGACGTCGTTAACCCAAAAATCGGTCCGCGTGATGAAGTAGGTCAAGCAGCCGTCTTCGGCCTCCATGGCGACCGTGCAAGCTCCGCTTCCGGTGAGCGGGCAGTCGGGGATAGTTCGGCACTCGGTGGTGGTGTTCAAGACGCCTGTATACGGCACTGTCAAGCTCTGGATTGTTGCCTTCAGGTCTGTCCACATTTCAGTCATGATGCTTTACGCTCTCGATTTAAGATTGCCTGCGTTGATCCCGGCCATGGGGCGCGATGTTACTTCGTCAGGTCCTAGGTGTCTGTCCGGAAGGGGGGATGCTGGGAATCCCTTGGTATTGTCGAGATTGCATGGCGCGAGGTTGTCGGCCCAGGCGTAACGTACTGCGATTGGTTCTTTAACACCGGCAGCCTGGACCACCACGCAGTCGGCCCCGTCGCGGCGCTCAATGGCAGCGTCGGCCCAGACGAACGTCTTGTCGGGTCCGGCGATGGCAAATGTCTGGAGCTTGCCACCTTTGGCCATCAGCCCCGAGCCCGTGTAGTCGAAGGTTGCGTCCCCCCAGCCCCAGATAGGGGCTTTCAACTCGCGCTGAATGACCATGTTGTTCGTGAACAGTCCTGCTGGCTTGATGTCCGCCATGGCTGTGAGTGAAAGCACTGCCGTTACTACGGCGAGCAGCTGTCCGGGTGTCATTTGTGTACCTCTATCAGTTGCATGAGCAGCGTTTGCGGGAGCGGCTGGCGCCACAGCAGCTTGCCATTGAACGCATCCCGCACGATTACGTGCCACTTCGACGGCAGCGAGAGAACGGCGGTCGAGCCCTCGTCGATCATAAGGATTGGGCGAACAGCGGCCGACACCATGGTCAGGATACTGCTGTTGCCATCGTGGCTTCGGCTGAAGGGCGGATCACAACTCCACTGCATGTGGCACGGCAAGCGAGCCTCGAGATCCGACGACACACCGGTGTTCCCTGCATCGTAGAGGTTATGCGTCCAGTCATCGATCGTGCTCGGCACCGGCTTAGTCTCCGCCTGCCGTTTGCCATTGTCGACAGCAAGCACTTCGCCACGGGGAGTCATGGTCCGCATGACCTCTGCCTTTGCGACCGGTAACTTCTCCCCGCTGATTAGCAGGTTTACGACGTTACCCGCAAAGAACAGCGTTCCTTCATCCTTGCCTGAGACCGTGATTTTTCCAGCCAGCCCGTTTGCAGCAATGTAGGAACGGGCCGCCGCCAGTTTTGCCTGATCTCGATACAGGCCGTGGGCCAGAAAGCTGCCGCCGCCAACGGCCTCGGCTGCCTCCTTCACAAAATCGTCGCCCACATAGACCAGCAATCCGCCGGGGGCTTGCGTGGCTTTGAGCAATGCTGGTAGCCGCTCCATATTACCCAGAGCGAATCCGCTACGCAGTAGGGACAGCGTGAGGCTTAGCCGTGTGGATGCCTTGTTAATGATCGCTTCGATTCCAATTAGGTAGTCGTTCAGGAAGGTGAGTGTAGCTCCCGGCACAATCTTGAGCTCGGGTATCTCCGTGCACCAGTGGCGCTTCTGGCAGGGCGGAGGTCCGCCCGCAAACCCGCCGTCCGTCATACTAAGCGGCCGCCCCACAGATAACACGGCGCAATCTGCATCATTCTGGGCCATCAAGTGCTTCATTCTGGGCGTTCCTCTCGGACTCGCACCTACTTGAGGCACCACTAAGGGGCTGGAGCCCCTGACCTGATTTCATCAGGATCTGGCCGTGGTGGGATCAAGAGTTGAGCGACTCATCGTTGCCAGTGCTGAGCCGCCGTCCATTGTGCCCGCGGTCGACGATGAAGGACCGGGCGCTCTCTGGCGTGAGTTGCCTCGCGCCTGCCATCACCGCCCGCGCCGGTGGCAACCGCGGGAAAATTCGGCATAGCAGCAGAAAGGGAACCTACCTTAATGCAGCCAATTCGAAACACCCCCAGACTTTTTAGAATTCAAAATTTACTTGCCCAAGCGAGCCAGCATCCGAATTTGACAATCCGGCGCGCTGTCCGATGTAGGTCACTTACTGCTTTGTTCGCGTTGTGCGATTCTTCCGGTATTCGACGAGAGCTTCCGCTATGCTGCTGGCTGCTCCGGCCGGGATGGAGCGCGCAAACGTTTCAACGCCACACAGCCAACCAGTCTCAGGAATTCGCGCAATCTGGCGGGAAGCCCGGAGATGCCACCATCTCAACGATCAATCTGGTCGCGAGGCCATTCCGCAACCGCCGCCTCGACGCCAGTGTCCCTAACAGCATGAGTCACAAGGGCTCACGCGTGGAACTGGAAAAATTTAGAAAAATCTCAGAGAAATTGTTAACAACTCGCCAATACCGCCGCTATATTGTGGGCCGCGGCGCGGGCTGACCACAAGATGTAGTGGTTCTCTTGCAAGAAGCGCGCTGAGCCAGGGAAGTTATCAACACGTCGTTCTAAACTTAATAAATTCGTACTTTTGCTGCAGGGAGAGCCATTACTATGATCAAATCGTCCGTTGAAGTTCAACTTCCACTCGCCGGCCTAGACCCCCTCGTTGACCGCGAGTTTCGTGTCAAAAAGCGGGACGGCCGCCGGGCAATTTTTCAGGAAGCGCGCATTCACCGGGCAATTGAGCAGGCGTTCCGAGCTTCAGTTCAGCTTAGAGAAAACGAGACACTTACGGAAGAGTTGCAGCGGAGTGCAAGAAGCGTCAGCAACAATGTGGTTTCCGAGCAGGTCGCCCGCGCCTTGGCTGGCGAGGACCTGACCGTCGAAGGGGTTCAGGACGAAGCTGAGAAGCAGCTGATGATTGATCGGCATTTTGAAGCAGCACGCTCATTCATCCTCTACAGAGAAGATCGCAGGAAAGTCAGAGAGCTGCGAGAAGATATTCCGCCAGAGGAACCGGAAAAGCAGCTGCATATTCTGGTGAATGGTGAACGTATCCCTCTGGATACCAAGCTGATGCGTCGTCACATCGCGATTGCTTGCCGCGGTTTAGAGAACGTCTGTTCGGCACAGGCGCTTGCCGAGGAAACTCTCCGGGTAATCTTTGATGGAGCGACCCAGGAAGAGCTGAACAAGGCCATGATCCTGGCGGCAAAGTCCCATATTGAGCGGGAGCCCAACTATACATATGTGGCTGCCCGACTGCTTTTGAAGGACGTCTACGCAGAGGTTCTGGGGGAGTTCGATCCCGGCGCCCCCGAGACCGTTCACCGCAATGGCTTCCGCACGACGCTCGAGAAAGGCGTTGAAGCTGGGCGCTATCATCCGGTCCTGCTGGAGTATGACGTAGACCGCCTGTCGCAGGCGCTACGGATCGAGCGGGACAGCAAGTTTCAGTACATGGGTGCGCAGACCCTGTATGACCGCTACCTCGTCCACATCGACGATGTCCGGATCGAAACACCGCAGTATTTCTGGATGCGTGTGGCGATGGGCTTGGCGCAGAATGAGCAAGACCGTGAAGCGCGGGCCATCGAGTTTTACAATACCCTGTCTTCCTTTCTCTTTGTCTCATCGACACCGACGTTGTTCAATGCTGGCACGCTGCATCAGCAACTGAGTTCCTGCTATCTATCCACGATCATGGATGATCTCGACCATATCTTCAAAGTGATTTCTGACGATGCGCGCCTGTCCAAATGGGCTGGCGGACTTGGCAACGATTGGACGAATGTCCGCGCCACAGGCGGTCACATTTCCGGCACCAATGGCCGAAGCCAGGGCGTGGTCCCATTCCTGAAGGTGGCGAACGATACCGCAGTGGCTGTAAATCAGGGCGGAAAGCGCAAGGGCGCGATGTGTGCGTACCTAGAGACTTGGCATCTCGACATGGAGGATTTCCTCGAGTTGCGCAAGAACACGGGCGACGAGCGCCGGCGTACGCCAGATATGAACACCGCGAACTGGATCCCAGACTTGTTCATGAAGCGCGTGCTGGGCGAATCACAGTGGACGTTGTTCAATCCCTGTGATACCCCGGATCTTCACGATCTCTACGGGGCAGATTTTGAACGGCGCTACATTGAGTACGAGGCAATGGCGGACCGCGGTGACATCAAACAGTTCAAGCGCTTTCCTGCCCAAGAACTGTGGCGCAAGATGCTGTCGATGCTGTTCGAGACCGGCCACCCTTGGATTACGTTCAAGGACCCGTCCAACGTGCGGAGTCCGCAGGACCACATGGGCGTAGTTCATAGCTCAAACCTCTGCACCGAGATCCTGCTCAATACCAGCAAAGAAGAAACGGCAGTCTGCAATCTCGGCTCCATCAACCTGCCGGCTCACATGGCTGCAGGGCGGCTGAATGAGCCACTACTGGCGCGAACGATTCAGACAGCAATGCGCATGCTAGACAACGTAGTGGATGTCAACTACTACCCAACTCCAGAGGCAAAGTGCGCAAACCATCGTCATCGCCCAGTCGGGCTTGGCCTGATGGGCTTCCAAGATGCGCTGTATCATGCTGACATCAGCTATGCGAGCGCCGAAGCAGTGGAGTTTGCCGATCAGTCCATGGAGATGATTTCGTACTATGCGATTCTCGCTTCGAGTAAGTTGGCCGAGGAACGTGGTGCCTACGAATCCTTTCCAGGTTCGAAGTGGGACCGTGGTATGCTGCCGATTGATACGGTGGCTCTCCTTGAGCGCGAGCGGGGCGGCTATTTAGACATGGATCGCACGACCCGGATGGACTGGGACGTGGTCCGTGAAGCGATTAAGAGCCACGGCATGCGCAACAGCAACACCATGGCCATCGCGCCGACTGCCACGATCTCCAATATCGCCGGCGTCACCCAGTCAATCGAGCCTACGTACAGTCACCTGTTTGCTAAAAGCAACCTCTCCGGCGACTTCACCGTAGTCAACAACAATCTGGTCCAAGACCTCAAGGATCTTGGACTTTGGGACTCGGACATGATCGAGGACCTCAAGTACTACGACGGCAGCGTAAAGGAGATTGGCCGGATTCCCGCGACCATCCGCCGCAAGTACGTGACAGCGTTTGAAACAGATGCCTCTTGGCTCATCCAATGCGCCAGTCGTCGGCAGAAGTGGATCGACATGGGTCAGTCGCTCAACCTTTACATCGCCGCGCCGAGCGGGCGCAAGCTAAGCGAGATGTACCAGAGCGCCTGGCGCTCTGGTCTCAAGACGACCTACTACCTGCGCAGTACGGCTGCCACCCAGATCGAGAAGTCTACCGTAGACGTGAACCGCCACGGTATTCAGCCGCGCTGGATGAAGAGCAAGTCTGCCTCGGCCAACATTCAGGTGGATCGCCAGACAACGGTGGAAGTCAAGCCTTCGGCCTGTAGCATTCTGGATCCAGACTGCGACGCTTGTCAGTAAGGGCTTGCATGTCATGATTTCGTTAGACAAAAGACTGATCGTTGCCTTGGACGTTCCCACTTCTGAGGATGCAAAGGCGCTCGTACAACAACTCGAGCCTGATGTGCGGCACTTTAAAGTCGGGCTGCAGCTGTTTCTGGCCGCTGGGTTTGAAATCATTGATTGGTTGACCGGCCGTGGCCATGAGGTGATGCTGGATCTGAAGTTCTTCGACATCCCGGCAACCGTGGCCCAGGCTGTGACTCAGGTACGCGACCGTGGGGTCAACCTGGTCACGGTACACGGCAACGATTCGATTCTGCGCGCAGCGGCTGAGGCAAAAGGCAACGCAAAGATTCTGGGTGTCACCGTGCTAACCAGCCTGGATCAGGGCGATGTCGAAGACCTTGGTTTTGCCTGCAATATCGAGGACATCGTGCTGAGTCGCGCCCGGCGCGCGCTGGAACTGGGCTGCGACGGCGTGGTTTCTTCGGGGCTTGAAGCCCCACGGCTGCGCGCGCACCTCGACAACAAGCTGTTGATTGTGATGCCGGGCGTTCGTCCACTGACCAACCGTCCTGACGACGACCAGAAGCGCGTAGTCACCCCGTCTGTCGCCTTCCAAAACGGGGCGAGCTACATCGTAGTCGGTCGCCCTGTGCGCAATGCGGCATCGCCCGGAGACGCCGCCCGTGCTATTCTTGCTGAAATTTCTTTCTCCCTCCCCTCCTAAACCCTTACGCACGAGGAACCGGATCATGTCATCCTGCTGCACAGTCTCTGATACCCCCGCAAAGCCTTGGGATCTCAGCCGCGAGATCAACCCAGACGACAAACGCATGGTCAACTGCAATGCCGTCGATGTCAACCAACTCATGCCCATCAAGTACCACTGGGCATGGGAGCATTACCTCAATGGCTGCGCGAACCATTGGATGCCCACCGAAGTCCCGATGCAGCGCGATATCGAGCTCTGGAAGTCAGACGCGCTAAGTGAAGGCGAGCGGCTCGTGATCATCCGCAATCTCGGCTTCTTCAGCACTGGTGAGAGCCTGGTTGGTAACAACATCGTGCTCGCGATCTTTCGCCACATTACCAACCCGGAAGCGCGCCAGTATCTGTTGCGCCAGGCCTTCGAAGAAGCCCTGCATACACACACTTTTCACTACATCGTCGAGTCCCTCAATCTCGATTCACGCGAAGTCTTCAACATGTACCACGAAGTTAGCAGCATCGCTGCCAAAGATGACTTCGAGATGCGCCTGACCGAGGACATCATGGCCGAAGGGTTC
>DMTJ01000472.1 GCA_003477185.1 Lentisphaeria bacterium | reverse complement strand
GGCGTTTTGCGGAGTCCGCAAGCCGTTTTGCCGGGGCTACGGCCAGGTGCTGATCACACTCCACAATCAGCGTGCTGAAGGCTCCAGAGCAGGCCAGGGTCTCGGTCGCTTGCAGCCGGGCCAGCGGCTCGTCAAGCATCACAAATGGCAACGCCGCCGGGTCGATCCCCCAGCGGTAGAGATCAGGCGGATGCACGCCCGAAGCGGCTGGTCGAATCCAGGCGCAGAATTGATGGGCCTGCTGCGTCTCGGTGACCAACTCGGCCGCGAGCGCATAGGCAGCGGAGTGGCCACCCCAGCTTAGTTGCACCAGGCTGCCGCACAGTGCCTTAAGTGTCCACGTGACGGCACGCGACGGCAGCTCGCTGGCCCGTCGCAGGCTGTTATGTGGCAGCAAACGCTGTAATTCGGCAATGTCCACACGGACCCCTACGGTATTTAGTTTATACGAAATAATATTAGCATATCAGCAGCATTGCAAGCTCCTTCCGCGCGAACGACTACAGTTCTCGGATTCTGTTGAATTCACCCCTGCCTGAACAGACCATGGCGAAACGTCGCAGCCGCACAAAACGAAAGACTATCGGCACCGAAGCCGAAGCGCCGGACTGGCTTGTCGCCGGTCAGATTGCGCTGGGCTGTCTGCTGCTCTACAGCATGACGCTGTGGTTTGGGTTTTCGCCACTGGATGATTTTGACCTGATCGCGCGGCGGCTGGAGGATCTTGGGAACTGGGCCAATCTCGGGGATTCGTTCACAAATTCGATTTTCACCAAGGCGTATTATCGGCCGTTGCTGACCTTATCCTTTCGCTTTGATGCGATTGTGGGTGGGGGTAGTACCGCGATGTTTCACTTTACGAACGTCGTCCTGCACGGGGTCTGCATGGGCTTGCTCTATGCCGCATTGGTTTCGTTTGGCTTGAGCCGCAAGGCGGCGTTGCTGTGGACGGCCCTGGCGGCAGCACACCCTATTCATGTACATGCCGTGGCCTGGATTCCAGGACGAAACGACACGATGCAGGCCGCGCTGGCGCTCGGCCTCTGGCTGACTCTGAATCACTGGCGGAACAAGGGGCATGATGCGTGGCTGGTTCCGCACTTCATCCTCTTCGTGCTGGCGTTGCTGACCAAGGAAAGCGCGATTCTGCTGCCGTTTCTGCTGTTGGCTGCGGACTGGCTGGTGCATCGCGATAAACAGCCGCTGCCGTACGTGAAACTTGTGGTCGGCTGGACCGTGCTGATCGTGCTCTGGCTGCGAATGCGTGGGGCGTACGCGACGGATCCGAATTTTCAATGGGAGCTGCTGGATAAAATGCAGCTGATTCTGGCCACCCTCGAGGCATTTACGGTCTACATCGGCAAGTACTTTCTACCGTTCAACCTCGGCATCATGCCCTATCCGCAGGATCAAACGCTGATCTTTGGTATGATCGCGATCGTGGTGCTGGCGCTGCTGCTTTGGCGTTGCGGAGTTCGCAACTGGCTGGTGGTGGGATTTGGTGTGATCTGGGTGGGCGGGACGTTGCTGTTACCGACGGTGTCGGGGGCCTTGGGCACGACGACCGGGGGAGACATGGAGCATCGCATGTACCTGGGGACGTTGGGCATGATCCTTATTCTGACCCAACTGAAACTGCCCGAGACCATTTCAGAGAAGCTGGTCCCGCAGGTGGCTGTAGGAGTGGCGGTATCATTTGCCATTCTGTCACTGGTGCGCATGCCCGTGTATCGCACGCAGCTGAGTTTTGCGGACTCCGCAGTCCAGACCTCGCCGGGCACGTACTTCACCTATCTGATCCGGGGGCGGGTGCATCGTCGGGAAGGCCGTCGAGAGGAGGCGCTGGGGGACTTTGAAAAGGCCGTTTCGTTATCGAAGGGCTCGGCTAGCATCTACCTGAGTATGGGCTTGCTGCACACGGAGATGAAACAGCTGGATAAGGCCATGGACGTTTACACGCGCGGGATCCAGGCGGATGCCAGACAGCAGGGAGACCACATCGTGCATTCTCTGAACGGCTGTCGGCTGGCCTTGAACCGTGGATCGCTCCACTTCCAGGCTGGAGATTATGACAAGGCCTTTGCGGACTATCAGCTTGTGGTGAGCAGCTGGCAGGATTGTGGTCCGGCCTGGTTCGGGATGGGGCTGGTGCATCAGATGCGCAAGGAAGATGCGAAAGCGCTGAAGCTCTATCGTCACGCGGCTGCACTGGGCGATGAGTCCGCGCAGAAGAAGCTCGCCTCCATGCGGATCGTTCCGAAGTGATGGACGAGACCTACGCATATCGATTTGGCGGGATTGAGCGCTTGTATTCAGCAGAGGATTTGGCCTGGCTTGGGCAGGCGCACATCGCCGTGGTGGGCGTGGGCGGCGTGGGAGCCTGGACCGTAGAGGCGCTGGCGCGCAGCGGCGTCGGCACGCTCACCCTGATCGACTGGGACGACATCTGCATCACCAACGTGAACCGCCAGCTGCACGCGCTGGATGGCACGTTGGGAAAAGCCAAGGTGGATGTGTTGGCCGAGCGGGTTCGAGCGATAAATCCGTCCTGCACCTGCCACGCGGTACGTGCGTTTTACACGAAGGAGAATGCGGAAGAACTGCTGGGGCAGGGCTTTGATTGCGTGGTCGATGCCATCGATGGAGTTTCCGCCAAGTGTCATCTGATTGCCAGCTGCCGGCAGCGCAGAATTCGTATCGTGACCGTGGGGGGCGCAGGCGGTAGAATCGATCCGACGCGCATCGAGACCGCAGATCTCAGTCGGGCCTACAAGGACCCGCTGCTGGCCTATGTGCGTAAAAAATTACGACAAAAGTATGAATTTCCACGTGACACCCGGAAACGGTTTCGGGTGGACTGTGTGTTTTCCCCGGAAGAGATCCGGTTGCCTCCGGCCTGTGAGCCCAGTGAGAACATGCGGCTGGACTGTGCGAGTGGCTATGGTGCCGCGACGTTCGTGACTGGGACCTTTGGCTTTGTCGCTGCGGCCCGGGCGCTGGAACGCGTGCTCACGCGAAAGCGAGCTACGAGCGAACGACAACTTGCAGCTGAGGAGAATCTCAGCCAGAGTACGAGGTTGAACGCCACGCAGCACGGCTGCAATCATCCCCGACTGATACTATGATAAAAGCGGATACCTTTCCCGTGATTCGGTTACGCAGCAGATCGTTTACCCTCATTGAATTACTAGTGGTAATCACGATTATTGCGATCCTTGCAGCACTTCTTTTGCCAGCACTCTCAAGAGCTAGAGATAGCTCCAGGAACAGTGTCTGCATGAACAATCTGAAGCAGATTGGCTTATTCGCGGCCATGTATACGGCAGATAACGTGTCTCACTATCCAACCCAGAGCAAGTACGGGGGAAGCAGCTGGGACGATAAATTCAGCGCCTATGACGGCCGCGTGCTCACAGATGCCGAGATTGCCGAGCCGGCACTGCTGGCATCGGCACTCGGCCGGGACCATGGCCGCAGCTACCGTTGCCCGTCAGACACCGCCGAGCCAAACGATGACAGGTACATTCGCAAGACCTATTCTCCTACCCAAATGTACGTGTACAACACGCATACAGAGGGACCGGGAACTACCGCTGCATTCCTAGGAATCGTGGGCTTTGATCACAACGTAATATCCGGGCGCTACCCATGGGACAGGCTTGCCAGGCAAATGGCTGACATCAATAATCCCGCCCGCAGTATTGCTTTCACCGAGGATGTGTGGGCGAGCTCTTATTTGGGGAATTCATCCAACTGGGATATGATCAATGCCTCCGACATTTATTCTGATCAGCCTCATCATTTGAAGATGTTCAATTTTCAAATCGCTGATGGCCACGTGGAGTCAATGATGATGTTCGAAACCCTGATCCGCGATGACGGCACGAGTGCGGGCGCCCACAATGTCAGCGATACTTGGTGGGACACAAGAAGCAGCCGGCGCTAACGCCGAGTCTGGCGCAATCCGGGCCACAGCCCCCTCGGATGACGAATTGGGATAAGAAGATTTTGAGGTCAAGAAAATGGCCGGTGATCTGTCAGAGTAGCATGTTCTTGTCCCGATTAAGTGCTTGTTGGCGGGGGCCGCAGCCTGTAGCCGCTACTACGAGACCGAAGACTCAGCGGAAATAGACGGTGCTTTCGCCGTCGGCGACGGCCGAGACATCGTTACTCAGGGCGGACCAGGCCAGACACACCATTGGCAAACTAGCGGAGCGCTGAAAATACCGCGTAATTTATGGGCACGCGCTAAGAATCGTATTCTTCGCTGAACGGCAAGTGGCACAGTGTTGCCACGCGGAGGTTGGATTCCTTCAGCAGCAGGGTCAGTTGCTGGAGTGTTTCTGTCTGCGGGCGCTCATGGGCCAGGTTCTTCAGCATGTTGCTGTCCACGCCAGCTTCTGCGGCTGCCCCCACGAGTTCATCGGCCAGCCGCACGTAGCCTTCGAGAGACTGGACAGTGTCGAAGAGGAATTGTGTCGATTGGTGGAGCTGGTCCAGAGCTTCGTTGATCTGCTCTACTGGCAGTTCTTGTGGGCGGGGATCGGCTGTTGTCTCTGGCCCCGGCGTGCGCAGGGTGGCCGCGAGATACTGGCCGCCGCCCCGGCGGATTAGATCCACTTTCCAATGTACTTCTACAGTCTTGTTCCCATTGCAGCGTGTTTTAGCGTTATCCATCACTGGGCCGTATTCCAAGCGATCGATGAAGCTATCCCAGTTTGCGGTGCCGGGCAGGTCTAGTGCCAGATCTAAAATGGACATGGTGCGCAGCGCATCGCGTGAATAGCCGGTCAACTCGGTTAAGGCGGTGTTACTGTCCAGCAGGCGTCCTTCATCAATATCGGCGACGAGAATGGCCTCATCCGCCCGATCGATTAACTCGCGAAACAAGTTCAGCGTCGCGACAGCCTTCATGCTTTCACGCACACGCCGAACTAGCTCGTGGTTGCTGGTGCGCAGCTCAGCAGTGCGCTCCTCCACCATCACTTCGAGCTCGTCATGCATCGTGCGCAGCTCTTTCTCTACCCCAATCCGGCGCGTTATTTCTTCTTCCAGCTGCGCGTGTTGGCGCTCGATTTCCTGCTGGTGCTGATAGATCTTCAGCAGGGTTCCGACTTTGTTGAAGAGGACGGTTTCATCGATGGGCTTAAGGATGTAATCGACTGCGCCAGCTTCATAGCCCCGCACTTGATCATGTACCGTCTGATGCTTTGCTGTGACAAAAATGACCGGCACATTCTTGGTCTTCTCCGATAGGCGCAGCAACTCTGCGACCTCGAAGCCGTCCATGTCCGGCATCTGCACATCCAGCAGACACATAGCGAACTCATGGTTTAACGTATGCATCAATGCTGCGTTGCCAGAGTCTGCCTCGATGATCTCCACATCTAGCTGGCTCAGAACAGCTCGCATGGCGAACAGGTTCTCCGGGCGATCGTCAACGATCAGAATCTTAGGCGTATCAGGCATGTCGCTTCTCGCAATCTATTGCTTTTAAAGACCGTAAGCGTACGCTCGGCATTCGCCAGCGCAGTTCAGGCTAGCCCGCCCACAGAATCCGTTTTTCTATGGGTTTCCTGGGCGAGTTGCTTGTATAACTCTAGTAATTTAAGCCGAAACGCACCTTCTGAATAGTGCTCGCGGAAGGTGGCGAGCGCATTCTGTGCGTGTTGCAGACGTCCTTCAGAGTCGGCCATTGCCCGCCGCATGGCGTCTGTCAATGAGCTTTGACTGTCCACCGATGCAAAATAGGTGGTTGTCCCGTCCAGGATCTCACGAGGGCCTTCAGCCCAGGTGCTGACGATCGGG
>DMTJ01000262.1 GCA_003477185.1 Lentisphaeria bacterium | reverse complement strand
TGCTCCGCCGCGAAGAATGGACCCTCCCCACCGCGCTGGGCGAAGCCGGCTATCGAACAGGAATCTTTGGCAAGTGGCATCTGGGCGATGATCATCCCTATCGTCCGGAGGACCGTGGCTTCCAAACCGCCATCTACCATGGCGGCGGTGGCATCAGCCAGCAACCAGACTGGTGGGGCAACGACTACTTTGACGACACCTACTTGGTCAATGGCGAACCCAAGAAGTTTGACGGCTATTGCACCGATGTCTTCTTCAGCGAAGGCATGTGCTTTATCGAGGAACATCGCGACGAGCCCTTCTTCTGCATGATCTCGACCAACGCCCCCCACGGACCGTTCAACGTCGAGCCACGCTATCGCGACCTTTATGACGATGCCGACATCAGTGAGACCTACGCCAGGTTTCTCGGCATGATCACCAATATCGACGAAAACTTTGGCAGACTCAGGGCCAAACTGGCAGAGCTGGAACTGGAGGACAACACGATCCTCATCTTCATGAGCGATAACGGTCAGACCGGCGCCGGCGGTGGCGAGGATGCCTATAATTCCGGCATGCGTGGCCTCAAAGGAAGCCCGTATGAAGGCGGACACAGAATTCCATTTCTGATGCGCTGGCCAGCAGGGCTAGGAGACACGCCACGGAGGATTGATACCCTCTCCGGCTACACAGACTTCATGCCCACACTTCTCGAAATGTGCCAGGTGGCCCCGGGCGCCCACACATTCCACGGCGAAAGCCTTGTCTCCCTGCTGCATGGGGAGACAAGCGACCACTGGTCCGAAAGAATGGTCGTGACCGATACCCAGCGTGTGGCCGACCCAGTGAAATGGCGCCAGAGCTGCGTGATGAAGAATCGCTGGCGCCTGGTGAACCGTCACGAGCTTTACGACCTAACGGTAGATCCTGGCCAGACGCAGAATGTGGCAAGCGACCACCCCGACATCGTCGCAGAACTACGGGCAGGCTATGAAGACTGGTGGACGCTCTGCGCGGCTCAGGCAGACCGGGAGACCCCATTCTTCATCGGCAACGGTCGCGAGGTCATTCTCCGCACGCACGATCTACGCTCGGATGGCATGCAGGTCTGGAATCAAGCCCAAGTTCGCAAGGGCCAATCATGCCTCGGCTGGTGGCCACTGCAGGTGGAGCGAGCCGGCAAGTTTCGCTTCGAGCTAAGGCGCTGGCCGGCCGAAGCTGGCCATGCGATCTCCGCAGCCATCGACGAAGGCTGTGATATCACCTACGATAGGGAAGGCGTCGCGCCCGGCTCCACTCAGTTCTATGAGGGCAGCCGTGCGCTGGACATTGAGCAGGCGATCCTGCGGATCTCAGGTCTGCCCATGCAGCAACTGGACATCTCGCCCGGCGACGCCACCGCCAGATTCGAGGTAGACCTGCCCGAAGGCGATTACCGCGTACGCGCAGAATTCTCATCGCCCGCCGGCCTGCAAACCGCCGCCTACTACGTGCATGTCAATGAGCTTGCTCCATGAAACGCATCATCATTTCGGCCATGTCGCATGATCGAGTCATCGGCACCGGGACTGGACTTCCCTGGCACATCCCCGAGGAATACGCGCACTTCCTGGATTGCGTGCGTGGAAACGTGATGCTCATGGGCCGAAAATCCTGGGAGATCTTCGGGGGCGACGTCGTGACCGCCGCCAACATCATCATTACCGGCAGTGCGGAGTTCGCAAATGCGCAGTCCGCAGCCGGGATCGCTGAAGCACTGGCCCTTGCTGCCAGCTACCAACGCCCGATCTTTATCGCTGGCGGTGCCACAATTTATACCCAGGCTCTGGATGCAGACGTTGTCGATGAGATGTGGCTGTCGTACATTCCTGGGACTTTCGCCGGAGAGACGCGGTTTCCCGAGTTTTCGACGGCAGACTGGCAAGACCAAGAACGGCGCGCAGAACCGCGCTATGAATTCGTACGTTGGACTCGCAGGGAGAAATGCCCCGAATGAACACTTTTCGTGGTTGGAGCGCGCTACTGATGCTCGCTGGCCTGTTGCTGGCTGGTTGTCGCACTTCCCGCAAGCAGGCCGATGATCTCCCCCCTTCCTTGGCCTGGCCCTCGGATACCATCACCCCGGAGAACGCAGCCGAGTGCTGGGCCGCCCTCGAATGGGCCATGCACGATCGCACCTATCTGGCAGAGCGAGATACCCTGCGCCGGCAGCAAATTCAGGCTGGAAACATTCTCTACGCTTCCTGGGCGGCGGAGATCGCAGGCCGCTTCGAAAGCGTGCTGATCGAAGAGGGCAGCCTGCAGACATCGCACACCCCTGGCGATGCAGAATGCCTACAGGTCCTCACCACCTTGCAGGCAGGCTTGACCGTGCGCCCCAGCTGGGTGCGCTTGGCCCGCCTCCCTGGCCTGCGTCCGATTCCGGAAGCACTCGAGAAGTTCCTGCGCGAAAACGCCAAGCTGCGCATTCCGGTCTGCCACTACGGCGACTGCGTCCCCGCCCTCCACACCGTCCAGGCCCCGATTCTCAACACTCTCATTTCAGACACGGAAGCGCGCATGGCCAATGGCGAAATGCAGCAGGCACTCGGCCAGTTCTTCCGTCAGCTGGGCGTCGCCCCCGCCAAGCAGGAACACCGCGAGCGAGTAGCTGAGCTGGGTAATGAATGGATCACGCTGACGCTCGAAACCTTTCGCAACGACCACGTCAAGCCTGCCCTTTCGCAAGCAGCTCTCGATTCAGCCATCGCCCAGTTTCACGATCTAGTGCGTGACTGGGAAGAAGACGAGCGCCTGCGCGACGCGCTTTCTATGGCCAAGCCTGAGATCGACCACCTCCAGGCGCAGCTGTTCGAACAGCAAACCGATCTTTGGTACCGTGAGCTCCGACTCGCCACAGAGAATGGCAGGTTCTCGGGCGTCTACGACAGACTGGACGAAATCCTCTCAGCCGATGTGGGCTCGGACCGCCAGGCAAAACGCCGCCAACGCGCCATGTGGACGGCCTACTGGGCCTTCCTCATCCGTGCGCACCAGATCTGGCTGCAGACGGCAGAAGATGAGCTGGCCAGCGGCCAATTCGGCACGGTTCTAACCCTCTGCCGCACGCTCACGCAGTTCGTCGGCTTAGCAGAAAGCCTGGACCACCGCCTGCCTCCGGGACTGGATGCCCAAGTGGAACGGCGGGACCATCTGCAGGAAACTGCGCTGCGCATGCAGCGCCGAATGCTGGAGCGACGCATCATCCTGCGGGATATGAAAAGCATCTCCGGTGCGGATCATGGCGAACAGTTCTCTCGGGGCGTACGCCGGGCGCTCGAAAAACGCGTGAGTGTCGACCCGCTGCTTACTGGGGTCACCGTGGCAAACGTAGACGAGTCTCCGTACGAGCGAGACTACACGCTCATTCAAGGGCGCATCGAGGAGTTTGCCGTAGAAGTCGGTGAGCAGCGAGACGCCACCGTCACCATCGTCGGCCAGGTCGTCGCGCGCTGCGAGGTCGTGCAATATAAGCAACGCAGCCAGCTTAAGATGGATCAGTTCTTCGAGCGTACCGTGACCGGAGTAGAGCCCGGCCCGGCTGCCCTGCTCGAGTGGTTACAAGACGCCGCAGTTGCGGAGTTCGCAAGCCGCATCGCGCTGCTGGCCAGCAAGCACAGCGAGCTGATCGACGCCCAGGCCAGAAAGGCAGAGAAGGACGGAAACTGGCGCCAGGCCGCTCACCTTTGGGGAGTATGCGCACAGCAACTCTCGCAATTAGATGACGCCCAGATTGAGGCTGCGCGAGCAGCGGGTCTGGACCTGGCTCGCCTTCGCGAACGGGCGCTGGCCCAGGCGCTGTCTGCCGCCACACGCGCAATTTCGGGCACTCGCTGATGCACGTCACCGGCGAGGACACAATCGCGGCCATCGCCACCGGTCTCGGCGGTGGCGTGGCCATCATCCGCATCTCAGGCCCCGACGCGCTGGCCATCGGCAATCGTGTCTGGAAAGGTCGCAAACTCCTGAGTGTGCAGGTGGCCCGGCAGTTATTGCTGGGAGCCGTAGCCAAGCAAGACAGCGAGATCGACGATTGCCTCGCGGTCTACATGCCGGGCCCACGCAGCTACACCGCCGAAGATGTCGTAGAACTGCAGTGCCACGGCGGCACATTCGTGGCCCGAGCCGTCCTGGCCGCGGTGTTGTCCGAAGGTGCCAGACATGCAGCGCCAGGCGAGTTTACCAAGCGCGCATACCTCAATGGGCGCCTCGACCTAACCCAGGCGGAAGCAGTTGCAGACGTGATTTCTGCACAGAGCGAGATGGCCCTGCACACCGCCCATCGCCAACTCCAGGGCCATCTGCGGCAACGCGTGGCCGGCATCGATGGTGAGCTGCGAGAAATGCTCGCCGAGATCGAGGTGCGCATGGACTTCGTAGACGAAGATTTGGATTGGACCGCAGAGGATCAACTGCACCAGGCCCTGCAGAACGCCGAGAGGCTGGTCCGCGAGTTGCTGCTCTATCGCCAGGAAGGCGAAGTCCTGCGCGAGGGCATCCGTCTGGTCCTGGCTGGCGCCCCAAATGCCGGAAAGTCCAGCCTGCTGAACCTGCTGCTGGGTCACGACCGCGCGATCGTCACCGACGTCCCGGGCACCACCCGCGACACCTTGGAAGAATACGCACACATTCGCGGAATTCCGGTGCGGCTCATTGATACCGCCGGGCTTCGAGAAACCGAGGACGTGGTCGAGCGCGCGGGGATCGACCGCAGTCACGACTCGATCCGCGGCGCGCAACTGCTGATCTGGGTCATTGACCTGACCGCGCCGCTCGACGGCCAACAGCTCGATCCCGCACTCGTGGCGGGCCGCACCGTGATCGCCGCCGCGAATAAGTGCGATCTCCACACTGGCGAGCTGCCCGCCCTCGATGTGCCAATCGTTGCGATCTCCGCAAAAAACGGCGATGGGATCGAGGCGCTACGCGACGCCGTGGAAGCCGCCGTGTGGGCCCATCCGCACGACCAGGAGCCCGATGTCGCGGTCAGTGTCCGGCATGCGGCCGAGCTCGATCGCGCCCTCCTTGCCCTAGTCGATGCACGAGCGGTCCTGCAAGACGCAGCCTTCGAACTGGTAGCTGTAAATCTGCGGGCGGCCTTGGAGGCAATGGGAGCAATCACCGGCACGACCGCACGCGCCGATATTCTGGACAACATTTTCGGGAAGTTCTGCATTGGCAAGTAGAGCGTGGTCCCGCAGGGTTGAATGACCCGTGAAACACCCGTGAGAGACGAGAAATGAGAATCGTTGTAATCCTGCTGCTCGTGGCAACAGCGCATGCTGGCCAGTTGCACGACCTTGTTCGAACCGGAGATCTGGACGCGCTGCGCGAAGCACTGCAGCAGGACACGTCCGAGGTAAACTACACGGACTTGAGTGGACTGACTCCGTTGCATTGGGCCGTGCGCGAAGACCGTGCGGACATCGCGGAACTCTTGCTGTTTCATAAGGCAGATGTGAACGCCCCCGGCGAAGGCGAAGACGCCGGCACGCCCCTGATGATCGCGGTCTGGATGGGACGCGACGCCATAGTCGAAGCGTTGATTTCAAACGGCGCAGATGTGGACAAACGCAACGAAGCTGGCGAAGCCGCCCTGCACTACGCAGTGGGCACCGGCAATGCGCCACTCACCAAGGTTCTCCTGCACCATGGGGCCAACGCGGACGGCGCGGACGCGGTCGGCGTGACCGCGCTCATGATCGCCACACGCACTGCCGGCAGCGAAGTTGCAGGCTTGCTGATTGAGGCCGGTGCTGACCTCAGTCACCGTGACCGCCTCGGCGAAACCGCTTTGCACAAGGCCGCGCGCATCGGCCGAGTTGACCTCACAGCTTTTCTTTGCCGCCGAGGCGCCAAGCCCAACGCCAAGGACAAGCTCGGCAACACACCGCTGCATACCGCGGTCGAAGGCGGCAAGGTAGACGCCGCCCGGACGCTGCTCGTCGCCGGCTCAGATGTCAGCGCGCCCAACTCACAGCACCTCACCCCGTTGCACGCCGCGGCGCGTCTGGGGCATTTCGACATCACCGAGTTACTGCTCACCAGCGGTGCGAGTTCGGCGGCGACATCCATCACCGGCCTGACGCCCATGCATATTGCCGCCGCCAATGATCACGACCGGATCCTACGACTCATGCTGGTCGTCGGCGGCGACGCGGACAGCTCGAAAAAAGGACTCACTCCCCTGCACCTGGCCTTACGCAAAGGCCACGACAGAATCGTGCATATGCTCCTGGATGGTGGTGCCTCCCTGGACCGCAGGGACGACTCTGGCAATACCCCACTGATGGTGGCGATTGAGTCAAGTAAGGCAGAAGTGGTCGGCGAACTGGTGGTCCGAGATCCAGATGTAAATCTGGCGGACGATGCCGGAAACACCGCCCTGCACCGAGCGATTGAAAAACAGTCCCTGCCGATCATCAGGATGCTGCTGCGCCACGGTGCAGACCCCGATGCCACCAACGAAGATGGCGTCAGCCCGCGCCAGCTGGCCCAAGCAGCTGGCAACGACAAAATCCTCTACGTCCTGGACGTCTTCGGAGAGCGTTCGCATGAACCCTAGACTGGTCGTTTCACTTCCCGATGGCGGGCAGGATACCGTTTCGCTCTCGATTGATCCGATCATAGTCGGACGCGATCAAGCGGCAGACCTCGGGATCGATCACCCGTCGCTGAGTGGCATGNNGCTTTTCGACTGGCAGGGGTTGGACCTGGTCGTGCGCGATCTCGGCAGCGCCAATGGCATCGTCGTAGGCGGGCGCGAAGTACGCGTTGCCACCATCTCAAACGGCGATGGCTTTCGACTGGGAGAAATCGGCTTTCAGTTTGTGGTCGATGCCGCCGTTGGCCCGCTGGTGCAGACCTTTAAAAAAGACGTCGAGCTGATTAAGGACGAGCTGGCTCGGCGAATCATCGGGCAAGAGGAAGCAATCGACCAGTTGCTCGCCTGCCTCTTTGCCAGCGGCCACTGCCTGCTGGTGGGCGTCCCCGGCCTGGCCAAGACTGCGCTGGTCAACACCCTGGCCCAGGTCCTGAATCTGAGCTTTCGGCGCGTCCAGTTTACCCCTGACCTGATGCCGTCCGACATCACCGGAACCACGATGATCTCGGTGGATGACGGCGATAAAACCATGCGGTTCGTCCCGGGCCCAATCTTCACCCAATTCTTGCTCGCGGATGAGATCAACCGGACGCCCCCAAAAACGCAGGCGGCGTTGCTCGAAGCCATGCAGGAG
>DMTJ01000204.1:1265-6339 GCA_003477185.1 Lentisphaeria bacterium | reverse complement strand
CATCATGACTGGGCTGACGCCGTGGCTACGACTGCTGGTCGGGAGTCATGGCGTTCCCAAACCAACAGGTCCCATTCGATCACGCCGCAAGGCGTCAGTGCTCAACTGAGCTGCGCTAAGTCCTCGTCGCTAAGCCGCAAGTCGGCCGCGGCCAGATTCTCATCGAGCTGCTCGACTGTGCTCGCGGAGTACAATGGGATCACTGGCGCTGGGCGCTGTTGCAGCCAAGCGAGTACGACCTGACCCGGTGTCACCCCGTGTGCTTTTGCGATCTTCGCAAGCACCGTCAGGCGCCCTTGGTTCTCCGGGGTCTTGTACGGCTTCGGAATCGCTCGGTCGGGGCGCTGATAGGCCCCTTTCAATAAGGGCGAGTAGGCGACGCGGGTCACGCCGATTGCGGACTCCGCATCATCATGTTCCTCGTTGGCTGGTGGCCAGGGGTGGTAGCTGCGACCGCGGACTGGGCGCAGATACGTGTACTTGCTCTGGTGCGCGCAGAGTGCCTCTCCGGCACGGTCAGCCACCAACGCCAGGCGCCACGCCGCGAAGTTACTGATACCAAGGTGCAGAATCTTCCCCTCGCTGCGCAGCTGCTGCAAGGCGCCGAGCCACTCCGCGATCGGCACCTCGCGGTCATCTAGATGCGCGTAATACAAATCTATGTGCGAAGTTCGTAATCGTTTAAGGCTCGCTTCGCACTGCGCGCGAATCCACTCGGGGCGCAGCCCTTGGGGAATCCCCGGCGTGTCAGCGGAAGGTTTACAGCCAAAGCCAACCTTGGTGGCCAGCACCACGTTGTCCCGCTCTTGGTTCTCGGCAAGCCAGCTTCCGACCCTGCCCTCGCTATCGCCTGCACGCCCATCTTGGACCCACCCCGCATAGACATTAGCCGTGTCTAGGAAGGTGCCCCCAGCATCGCGAAAACGCGTCAGCAACGCGGCAGCGTGCGGCGCAGTTCCGAAATACATGGTGCCGAGACAGTGCGCGCTGACCTTTGGACCGGTGATCCCTAATTGAAGTGATTGCATCACGATCGCGACAAACTCCGGCATTTGTACTTGATATCTTGTTCCCGTAACAAACATTAGCCGCTTTCGTAACACACTGCGCATTGTAGGCCTATGAAACCTTTCCTCTTCTGTTTTTTCTTGATCTCCTTGCTGGGATCAGTAGCCGTGGCGAGTACGCCAACCTTGACCGCAGCCGACATCGATGCGGAGATTTCTGCCGCTGAGCGCCAAGTCGAGCAACTGCGCGCGCAATTCACCAACGCTCTGAACCAGGAAGGCGCAACGATCGAGAAACTGCTCGAGCCGGGAGCGGATGGCAAAGCCATCGCTGCCGAGTTGGACCAAATTCGGGCGCGAGCAGACAAACTGCAGGAAGGCTTACGTCTGGCAGAGAAGAATGTCGCCGAAGTGAAGAAGGGGCGCAAGAAGCGAATTGCCTCGGCCTTGGAGCTCGAACGACGCAAGGCAGATGCCAAAGCCCGCGCGGAAACTGAGCGGCTCGAGCAGGTTCAAGCACAGCGCAAACGTGAGGAAGCAATCGCCAAGTCTCGGCGCATGAAGCAGGAAGAAGCGGTGCGCGCAAACACCAAACGCCACAACACCAAGATCTCAGACAAGGCACTTCGCGAGGCCGCGATCAAGAAACGGGTCCATGAGCTTCAGCAGGCTGCTCAAGCCAAGGCGGAGAAAGCCGCAGCCAAGCGCCGCGGCAAGGCCAAAAAGGAAGTGGCTAAGGTGGGTAAGGTTCGTAAGAAAGTCGACGCACAGCGCGATGCCCGTGAGGCAGAGCGCGCGGCCAAGCGTAAGCAAAAGGAAGATGTAAAAACAGCCAATGAAATGCGCAAGGATGCGGAGGCACAGATGAGTCGTCAGAACTCATCCGCCGCGAAGGTTGCGGCTCAGAAGCTTCGGGAAGCAGAAGCCAGCATGAAAGCTGGCGAGCAAAAGGCCCCGGAGAAAAAGAAGAGTTTCTGGAAACTCTGGTAGCCCTGCGGGCATGTTCTCAGTGGTCTAAGCGCTTCGAACGTTGTCTGGCCTTCGCCAGATCAGGACGCTTTCTGAAAGGCAAGTCCCGCCTCAGCAGATACTGAGTGGAACAGTAGCCCTCGAGCAGAATCATGCGGAGTCGTGATGCCCCTTCGTAGGCGCTCTCCCGGGCGGAAGTCGTCGCCCGAAGATCATCGTGCTGAGCTTTCGGCATCACCCGCGGCAGATGAATCGGCTCAGACACAATCACCGCGGTTTCGAACCGGTGCAATGCCATCGCTCAGAGTCGAGCTCGACGTATAGATTCTCCGCGGGCACGCCGTGATTGTGCAACCACCGAGCTGCGGTCTCGGCACAGGTGTACGGCTCATCCGGCGTGTGGTCCCCTGTCGTAATCATGGCTTTGACTAGCCCTTGATCGTAGAGGCTTTTCGCGTACTTGACCCGACGCTCGAAATCCGGCGTGAGCTTCCCCTTTCGGGTTGCCGCTCCCAAGACGATGACGCAGTCGCTGACGACAGGAGGAGCCGGCACGTAAAAGTGCCTGCGGAGACACCAGTAGGCCGATGTTGCGATCAGCATGCTCGCCGAGACTAGGATCAACCAGCCATGGCAAAATACCCGCTTGCATCGCATGCGCCCTACTCAGTGGGTGTTTGAAGAATCAGCTCGTGCTGCTCCACGTACTCAGCCAGCGGTTGCCCGGTAAAGTCCACGTGCCCATCCAGAAAAAGTACATTTACCCCTGCTCCGTGGCTGCCCGGGACATCGTGGGCGATGATCACCTTTCCTGGAAACTCCACGTCCATTTCCACGCCAACTCCCGCATAAACGTACCCCTGCTTACTTCTCGGGCAGGTCACCGCTCCGCCATCCAAGTAGGGCTTTAAGCTGCTGAGGTCCCTGGGCAGCGTGGAATTGTTATCCAACGCAAACATCTGTACAGCCACGCCAAGTTGCTTTAGGTGTCCCTGGCAGACGGCTCGGCTCGAACTCTTGTCCGCTTGGCCTATCGCTGGCACAACGGTCGCTGCTACGATGCCAAACGGCACCATGGCGAGCCGCCCAACCGCAGCGGCGGCCAAATTCTGGTCGGCGATGACCGTACTCACGTAGAGGTCATCACGCACCTCGTTGATCCCGTACATCTGCGGAAAGGTTCCCCACGTAGCCATACTCTTCCCGACCATTCCCATGCCGCGCTTGCCCGCCTGTGATGCATAGACGGAAAAGATAATCTTCTTGTACTCCTTCCCAAATCGCTCGCTGAGAAATGAGAGCCCGACAGCAGGTGTCGGCGGTAGATGCGCTGCCAGCATCTGGAATTCCGGTGCCTCCTTCAGCCCTGGCTTGTCGCCTCGCTTCACGGCCAGAGCATTGGTCAGCAATGGTTCGTTTGAGGCAACGAACAGCAGACCGTTTCCGTAGGCAAAGGTAGGCTTCAGAGCAATGGGCAACGGCATTGGAAAGTTCACTGACCGTATCTCAAAGCCATCGACCGCTGACTTCTCGACCTTTGGCGCGTCCTTCAGGACTGTTTCCAGGTACTCAAAGATCGTGCCGTCCTCCACACTCAGCACGAGCATGAACTCGATAGCGGGAATCTCCATTTTTGGGGCGCCACGACCTGCCTTCCATTCGGTTACTTTCGATGCATCAATCGTCAGGCATATGCCCTGGTTAAGGTTTGCGGAGCGAACCATCGCCTCCACGTCGACCCCCTTCACTTTGAGATCCTTCATCGCCGTCTCGAAGCTCTCATTCTGCTCGGCAAGCAGCGGATTTTCCAGGATCTCAATCACCCAATCCCAGACCTTTCCGAGATCTGCGGTGCCAAAGGAAGCGACGACAGCATCCTGTGGCACGTAATCCAGCAAGTCCTGCGCCCTAGCATCCGGCGCCAGGCTCCACAGCCGCGAGGGCTCCGCATCCAAGTTGCGGGCGATGACATATCGGTGGCGAAAGAGCTCATCGACCTTCACGACACTTCCGCCAAACGCACCAAGATCGCGCAAGCCCATGTCCCCCACCACGTCCAGAGCCAGCTTGATGCCCCCCTCCACATCCTCGCGCATATCCTCTTGCTGCACAGTCATAGCCAATCCGAGGGAACTGACCGCCTCGGAGAAGGCCTCGTACCATTTTTCGGCGCTCATATACAGATAGAACTCACCACCTGGATCGAGCTCGTTGGTCACGCGTTGATACGGGGTTTCTGCCGTGCAGACCGAAGCAGCTACGATGAAACAGAGAAGAGAGAGATGGGCTAGGTGTCGCATGACGCGCTCCGCAAGGCAGTGGTTGTCTGGCCAATGTGGTCGATGTTCTACCAAAACGCTAGCTCCCGCCGTCAAATCCGCCCTGCTGATACAGGCTGCTACAGAGCGCTCCAACGCAGCGCCTTGACTGGCACGTGAAACCAGTGGTTGTCCGTGGGCAGGGCCACGCGAATCACACGCCCTGCCTCTGGGTCGGCAGCAGTCCACGCACCGTCCCCCAGATAAATCATGACGTGTACGCCATCTTGGGTGATAGCGAGGTCACCAGGTAGTAACTCAGCGCTCTCCTGCAGGGCAGCGACATTCTCTGCAGACGCCAGCGCGACCGTCAGCCCTCGATAGCCGTCCCGCAAGGCACGAGCAGTACAGTCATTCCACCAGAGTGATGCAGCGCTCCGGAGGCAGGTACCATTCACCGTCTGCATCCCGGTGAGAAACTGCCCGACAATGAACCCCTGCCGAGCCAGGCCAGAGCAATCGATGCCCAGCATATTTTCGCCGCCCCAGACGTAGCGGGCATGGCCGTGCAACTGCAGGGCGCTCAGATAATTGCGCCGCAAGGCCTCCTGATTCACGGTCCGCCCAGGCAAAGCCAGCAGCAGCAGACACACTGCGCCTAGACCAAGCAGGCCGAGCCTGAGCCGGCGCCGTTCCCAGCCAAGGTGCAGGAGAATCAAAAAGACCAGCACAGCGCCGGATAGAGTCAGCATTCGCGTAATTCCAGTCTGGACCGGAAACAACAGCAGCAGCACCCACAGCAGCACAGTCCAAGTCGCAAACTTCTTCACTCCGCGGCAG
>DMTJ01000204.1:0-1235 GCA_003477185.1 Lentisphaeria bacterium | reverse complement strand
GCGGCCTTCAGCCGAGCCGTCACTGGTTCGTGCTGGTTGGCGACATGGACCGTGAGATGCGCCGGAAGGAGCTCCTTGGCCATAGCCTCGACCAACGCAGGATCGTTACATTCATCACTAAGATGGGTGAAAATCACATGCTGCGTCTTGGCCGTTGCCGACTCCGCAACACAGGTCAGCGATGTCTGATTGTCGAGATGCCCGCGCTTGCTGCGGATTCGGTGAATCACCCGCGGTGGCCGCTTGCAGCGCTGCAGCAGATCGGGGTCGTAGTTCGACTCAAGTAGAATCACGTCAGCGCCACTGAGCTTGCGCGGCACCAGCTTCCCCAGATAGCCAAGGTCGGTGGCAAGCGCGACGGTAGCCCCATTACAGCCCAGGCGATAACCGACAGGATCTACCGCATCGTGACATACCGAGAAAGGGTCCACACGGAATGCTCCGATGGTGAACTCGACCCCATTCGGGAAAATGTGAACCTCGTTCGGTGCTTTCTTCAGAACGTGCAGCCTCTCAGCCGTGAGCGCGTTCATATACGCAGGCAACTCGTGTCGATCCGCGAAGACCCGCAAACCACGCACGTGGTCCTCGTGCTCGTGCGTAATGAGGATGCCAGTAATACCGGCTACCGCCAGATCTGCAGCTGTCAGGCGCCGCTCTGTCTCTTTGGCCGAGAAGCCGATGTCGACCAACAGCAACTGATCATCACAACGCAGCACGACAAGGTTTCCGGCGCTACCGCTACCGAGGACATGGACTTCGGTCTTCATAAGCGCTGGAGGCGATCAGCGAGCAGGCTGAAACGCGGGGTCACGCGGGCATTGTCAACAGCTTGTGCCAGCGCCTTTGGCGAGCCGATCAGGATCAGCAGACGTCTGGCTCGAGTCATGGCGGTGTACAGCAGCTTACGCCGTAACATCACATAGTGCGCCATCAAAATTGGCACGACCACCGCCGGAAACTCGCTACCCTGTGACTTGTGAATCGTGGTGGCATAGGCCAGTTGCAGTTGGTCAGCCTCCTCCCAGGCGTAGGTCGCCGCGTGACCTTCGTAGGAAACCGTCAGCTGCTTGAGTTCCGGGCGAACTTCGATGATGTGGCCGATGTCTCCGTTGAAGACGTGTAAATCATAATTGTTCGAACGCTGCATCACCTTATCTCCAAGTCGGAAGCGCGTTTCGCCGAAGGGCACAAAAATCTGCCCCTCTCGGTGCGGATTCAGTAACCCCTGCAAG
>DMTJ01000558.1 GCA_003477185.1 Lentisphaeria bacterium | reverse complement strand
CACGCCTTTCGGACGTCTTGAGATCTAGGCCTCCCGCGCGGTCGCTGTCCGGCCGCAACGAATGGAGTGCTCTGGGTTGCGCTATTTCTCAAGTTGCGTCGCGAATCCCAGGCGGGATCAACGACCGCCGTGAACAATGAGCCAGCGCTTGGGCCGTCTGCTCATGCCGCTGACGAGCCAGATGGCCGCCACTGTGCTCCGCGAGAATCGCGAGAATATCCTGTGGTGCCAGATCGCCTCCGCCTAAGCGACTGCGCGCGCGAAGCTCTACCGAAAGTTCCCGAAAATCCGCCGGACTGAAGGCTGCCGTTTGTTCCTGAAACCTCTCTCGTTCCGGTTTTGCGAACTCCGCAAGCTGGATATCGCTCCGCTCCAGCACATGCCGCACGAAGTCTTCCCGATCTTCCCCTTCCGGGTCAAAAATCGGCAAGTGCAGTCCACAGCGACCGCTGCGTTTTAGGTCCGGCGCCAAGTTGTCTGGCCGAGCCGTCATCAGCACCCAGACGATTCGCCCCCGATTGCGCGGATCGCCCATCATCTTGATCACATTCCCGAATAAGCGCTGCTCGGTATCATGGCTGTCACCACCAGGCCGAGCAAAAACCGTGTCTGCCTCATCGACCAGGATGATCACATTTCCCAGCACCTCTAGGACATTGCGGATCTTCTCGAAGATCTGATCCGTCTCACCAAAAAGAGAGCCGCGCAAGTTTTTCAGCACGAGCACGACGCGGTCACAGGCGTTGGCCCAGGCCAGCATGACGTAGGTCTTGCCCACGCCATTCGGGCCACTGACCAGAATTCCAACCGGTGCAATCTCCGGATCGCCGCTCCGCAACGCATCGGTCACGCGCGCCAACTCCTGCTTCAACGCGCGATTCCCCACTACGTCATCCATGCTATGCGCTGGGCGCACCAACTCGATGTGATCCCCCAGGCGGCTTTCCAGCAGGCGGTTCAGATGCTGTGCAAAATCCCGTCGCTGCACACGGCTGTTCTGGTAGCTGCCGCCCCGCACGATCTGCTGCATCCCCAGGAGCGTCATTCCTGCGCCTAGCTCGGCGAATTCCTGCTGCGATCCGGCCAGCTTCAGCGAGGAATCGTGACGCAGGCAATGACGGAGAAAGCGCTTCCGCTCGGCCACATCCGGCAGTGGGAGGTGAAGGGGGAGCATGTGCGGGAGTCGACGCAGCTCAGCATGCACCGCGCTGCTCGTTTCCGCAATACACAGCACCAAGTGCGGAGAATCCAGAAATTCCTGATCCGTCAGCCACTCTTTGAAGAAGATGAGGCGTTGCCGCTCAACATCCGTCATCTGCGACGACGCACGATCCGGCAACAAGCTCTCGCAATGTTCTAGCACGACGCTTACCGTCACGCCAAGCCGTGAAGCTCCTCGACAGATCTTGCGCAACAGCACGAGGGACGGCAGAATCATCGCTGAGCTTTTCGACAGTGCTTCGCCAAAGCTGCTCGTGGCCAGCTCCTCCTCTCCCTTCTCGAACAAGGCACGATAGCAACGCAGGGCCAATGCAAGCCGCGGCTCCGACGTATCCGGATCCACGGGCGCTTGAAATTCGATGCCGGTAGCAATGTTATAGACGATCACCAGTCTCGCGTCACCGCCGAGCCTTTGGGCCAGATACTCCTGTAATGGCAGATAGTGCGTGCCCTCTCGGTCTGACAACCACGGGCAACGGAACACGTCAAAGACGTTCCCGGTAAGGATAAACTGATTGGTCTGGCGCGAGTTGTACGCTGCGCGCAGCGAGGCCATGAATGGCAGGTCATCGCTCATTCGCTACCGCCAGCTCGCTGCAGGTCAGGCATGAAAGTCAGGCTAAAGATTTCGGGCGGCAGCACCGCTCTCGGCTTCGCTCTGTTCCGCCGCCGACGGGGCTTTGGCCTGGGCTTCCGCAAGCATCGCTGCAAAGACGTCGTTTGCCTCAGTCTGGGCGCCAGCCTGTAGCAGCTCTTCGTCCAAGCCTTGCTCCTCGACGGCAGGCGCAGCGAGCTCACCGGACAGCTTGGCTTGGGCGAGCAGTGTTGCCCGCCGCGTTTCGATCGCCTGCAAGTTGCGATCATCCAAATTTGAACTCAGCGCATTCAGGCGGTCATTCAGCGAGATGATCTGCTGGCTGCTGACGATATCAGCGATCGCCGCCGCCTCGCGGTTGCCTAGGTCCTTGATCCGGCTGTCCATCTCCTGCAACTTCGAGCGGTAGTTCCCCACCTTGCCGCGCATCCCTTCGATCTCCTCCTGCAACGCATCCATTTGCGCATCAAGGCCCTGATCTTGGGCGTACAACGCATTGAAAGCCTCCTGATACTTCGGCTCATTCGTCTGCTGGTACTTCAGCACCGCGCCCTGCATCTTGGTCTTTACCTCCTGCTGCTTGGTCGCGAGCTCCTCGCTCGAATTTCGTTTCTGCTCGAGCACCATCATCAGCTGGGCGACGGCCTCGCGGACCTCGCTGTATTGCTTGGTCCACTTCTCCCTAGTCTTCGAGAATGTCGTTCGAACTCCACCTGGCGTGGTTAGCATTTTGTCGGTGGCGCCATCGACGTCCCCTCCGATTAACCCACCAAGGGTGACTATATAACGATATATCGACCCGAACATACCCATGGTATCAGGCTCCTTCACAAGGTTTTGGCGTAGCCGTCAAGATAACGGAAAAGAGAACGAAAGCAAAGGCAACTAGCACGGGTTAGGAGGATCGCTCCCCGCGCCACGGCCGCCGCCGAAACAGACTACCATGGAGCGAAGACGGCACCAATTCTTTCGAACATGCAGCTTTGCCGCATCGGTCCCTGCAATTTTGTGATCCTCTCTCGCTTCAGCCCCAAGTCTCGGTATAGTACGGCATTGCTGAACACAGACAAAGGGTGACCCCAATATGAGGCATGTGATTGTAGCGCTGACAACAATTCTGTTGCTGGCGACTACCGCAACAGCGGTGGAAATGGACTGGAAACCAGAGTCCAAGTGGCGTCGCGGCAAGGGGACGACTGTAGCGTCCCTGATTCGCAAAGCCGAGACCGCTGAAAAGCGCGGCCAATTTAAACGTGCGATCAAGATCTACGCGGACATCGAGACGCGGTCTGTGAACCTGCGGAATCGCGCCAAGGCCGTTGTCATGCAGGGCATCTGCTACGACCGTCTGGGTAAGCCACACCCGGCCGCGGACAAATTCGCGCGGGCCGTAGATGAGTTCGGGACCTTCATCCCGTTCGCAGTCGTTCAGCAACACCAGATCGACATCGCGAACCGCTTTTATTTTGGAGAGAAAGAGCGGATGATGGGCCTGGCATTCTCCAACGTGGACAAGGCGTTGGAGATTTACGACAGCGTCGCCGAGCACGCCCCCTACGGTGCCCTGACTCCCACCGCCCTCTACCGCGGGGGCTTGATCGCCCAGCAGCTCAAAAACTATGGCGGCGCGATCGAGCGATTCGAAAAGCTACTCAAGCGGTTCCCGCCTAACCATTCGCTTGCCGTTGACACCCGGGTAGATCTGGCAAACACGCTCCTGCTCTGGGCCGCACAGGGTGATGGCGACGGTACGCTGGTCGCCCGCGCGAAGCGTGAGCTCGAGACCCTACGCAAGACCGCGGGTGAGCATGCGCGCATCGCTGAAATCGACTCCTTGCTGGGGTCATCGAGAGAGATGGAGGCAGCACGTCTGCTCTACTTGGGCGAATTCTACCAAAGAGACGCACATCCCCGATTCGATGCCGCGCGGCGCTATCTGCAGCAAGTCGTCACCAATTTTTCTGACACTGCCAGTGCTGGTGCCGCCAGCGCCCTGCTCTCCGCCCTAAATATGCATAGCGCAGCCCTCGGTGAGAGCGAGGAACTCACACAGGAGCTTGAAAAGATGCCTGAGCTGCCGCCAGCGCCCGCCCCGCAGACGCAGGCAGACGCCCCGCGGACCGTATCACCGCCGCAGGCAACCACTCGTACACTTCCGCCCCACCCGGTGGAAAGTGCTGAAGAACCAGCACCGAAACACCAGTCACCGCGTTCCAGCGGTCGCTGGCTTCGTCCGCTGGATGACCTTAACCTTGGCGGAGAGGCCAACGAATGAATCGCATCTTCCTTCTACTCGCAACCGCGGCTCTTTTCTGTGGCTGCAGCCATTATCAACTCGGTTCCCTGACACATCCGGATCTTGAAGCCATCAGTTTAGGCACACTCAAGAACGACACGACCAATCCGCGTTTGGGGCATTTTTTGAAGCAGTCCTTGCCGACAGCCTTCGTGAGAGACGGCGGCGTCAGCATCCAACGCGACGCGACGGCGTCCCTGGACACCACCATCACCCGCTTTCTGCTGAATGGTGTAGGCGAGGTCCCGACCCAACTCGATGACAGCGATCAGGATTCGTACCGCACATCCGTCTACGATGTTTCGGTAGACGTCACCTACACGCTCCGGCGTGTGAGCGACAATTCAGTAGTGCTCGAGTCGCGCACCGTGACCGGCCGCGCGCGCTTCTCAGAACTAGGTGACCTCAACGCAACCTTGGAAGAAGGTGCCCAGCGCGCAGTGACTGATGCAGCAAACCAGATCGTCACCGGCGTTACGGAGGCTTGGTAGCCCTTTCGGGCCCCACAGCGCGCACATGGTTGACTCACTGGACGCTTTCCGCGCCCTGTTCACACCACGCTACCTAAATCTTGACGGGCACAGGTACCATTACGTTGATGTCGGTAGCGGCCCCACCGTGGTCATGCTCCATGGCAACCCCAGCTGGTCGTTTTACTACCGCAACCTCATTCGGGCGCTATCCACCACGCATCGCGTGATTGTCCCCGATCACATGGGCTGCGGACTATCAGACAAGCCAGCGGCCTATCCCTATCAACTCGAGACTCACGTGCAGAACCTAACCGCACTTCTCGAGCATCTTGAGGTCCAGTCGTTTGGCCTAGTCGTCCATGACTGGGGCGGTCCGATCGGCCTGAGCTACGCCGTCCAACACCCGGAGCAGATCGAGCGCATACTCGTGCTGAACACCACCTGCCGGGCGGCCTCACACTACCCCTTTCGCATTCGCGTCTGCCATGTGCCAATCCTTGGTTCGCTGCTCGTACGCGGGCTCAACTACTTCGCCTTGGGTGCCACCTATATGGGCGTTGCTCAGCCCATGTCGGCAGCCGTCCGTCACGGCCTGGTCTCTCCCTACGATTCCTACGCCAACCGAATCGCCAACCTCAGATTTATTGAGGACATCCCGCGTGGCAGCAACCATCCAACACTCGCCCCGGCCCAAGAAGTCGAAGCCAAGCTTTGCGAACTCCGCAATATTCCGGTAGAGCTGTGCTGGGGGATGAAGGATCCGTGCTTCACGCCCCAATTCCTCAAGGAATGGCAAGAAAGCTTTCCCGACGCACGCACGCACACTTTTGACGACGCGGGACACTACGTTCTCGAAGACGCCACCGATAAAATTATTTCCATCGCAAGCGAGTTCTTTTGATCATGATTATCTACGGAGTAAATCCTGTCGCCGAAGCCTTGCGCAGTCCGCAAGAACTTGATTGGGTGGCCGTTGCCAAAGGCAAAGATCGCCCTGCCCTGTCCAAGATTCGCCGGAGCGCGGAACAGCGGGCCATTCCCATACGGGAAGTGGATGACATCGACCGCGAAAGCATGGCGCGAGAGAACCAGGGCGTGTGCGCATCTTGCGCGTCCTCACTCGCCAAGCCACTGCCTAAGAAGCTGGATGCGAGCCGCTACGTGCTGCTTGACGGGCTCCAAGACCCCCATAACTTTGGCGCTGCCATCCGGGTCTGCGAGTGCCTCGGCTTCCGCAACATCATCTATCATACCGGCGACTCCTGTGGTCTGACGCCCGCGGCAATCAAGTCCTCGTCCGGAGCCATCTTCCATGTCCGGCTGTTCTTTTCAAATCTCAACCGTGCTGTCCAGCGCCTTCAGGAAGACGAGATCGCGATCTGCGCCATGGAGAACACCGCTGACGCTGTGGACCTACGTGAGGCAGCAATTCCAGAGAAATACTGCCTGGTCTTGGGCTCAGAAGGACGCGGCGTCCGCCACAACATCCTGCGGAACGCAAATCACGTCTGGCGCCTTCCGCTCGCCGGAAAAATTAATTCCCTCAACGTTTCCTGCGCACTAACCGCGGCACTCTGGGAACTGAACGGCCGGCCAAGCGCGCAACCGTCATGACATTTAGGACATTTGCCGGTGTGGTTGCTGCGCTGGTACTTTTGAGTTACCTTGACAGGACACGGCCGCAACCCCGAAAGCGTAGTCCATGCTGAAAAATCCCGTCAAGCGTCACTATTTCACCTTAGTAGAACTCTTAGTCGCAATGGGACTACTGAGCGTCATGATGTTGCTCATGGTAGAGCTTTCCAACCAGTCGCAGCAGTTGTGGCGGTCCACGGAGCATGCCACCCGCGCCTACGAGAACTCACGGACAGCCTTCGACCAGTTGGAGCGCGACATTAAGTCCATGATTGCCAGTAGCGCGCCTAACAGGCAGGTCAAATTTGAGGTATTGACCTCTCGTCCTGACGGTCCTTCTCTCGATCCGAGCGACTGCCTGCTCTTCGCGGTCGTCTCGAGTCAGGCCCCTTATGCCAATTCAGTTACCCGCTACAACGAGATTATCTACCGGCACCATGTCTCCCCTTCTGAGCCAGACACTCAGTATTCACTCCAACGGCAAATGGTTAGTGACAACGACGCCACCAACTGGAATTGCCTGAATCCGGATCCAGACTGGCATGAAAACGAAATTTTCGCTGGAGAAGGCAAATTTGAGACCATGATCTCAGGTGTCAGCGAATTTGAGATCAAGTTTTACGACATAAACAACAACCGAATCCCGGCAGGGACCTATGCCACACTTCCCAATCGCGTGGTGGTTAATATGGTCGTATTTGACGAAGCGCTGAGCGACGAAGTAGCCACCTTGCGGTCCCAGACAGAGCGTACGTTTTCGAAAGTGTTTTTCTTGGCGAATCTGGACGAGCAATGAGAAAGATTCGAGAATATAAGCCCGGACAGCAGGATCGCGGCGTTGCGGTAGTCTTGACGATCGGCGTTCTTGGGATGATGCTGATGCTTACCATGGCCTTTGCCGCCTCTGCCCTGATGTCGCACCGCATAGCGACACTCAATCGCGATACCGTGCTATCGCGGCTCGCGGCCGAAATGGGCTTGCAGCGTGCCTATGTACACCTGAATACAGAGCTTTCCAATCTCAACGACATGCGCAATCTATTTCCTGCAACCAAGCCGGGGGTCGATGGCCATATCGGGCCTGACACCGCAAGTACTGCTTGGGATGGCAGGACCTATTGGTTCAGCGAAAACGATGTCGATAGCTTGGGCATCCGTGAGGCATTTGCCCATCAGTTGGCGGGCGTAGATATCACCCCGGACGACACCCATGCCGCGCCCCACGAAGACGCTGGCTGGATTCATGTCTACCACCCGGACAATGCCACCGAGATCATAGCACGTATGTCCTATGTCTTGATCGACGAGTCTGGGAAGATCGACCCGAATTACGCCATCAGTCAAGGCGTCGCTGAGGGCAGCGAGACAACCGCTCGCTATGGGCTCTCCCCGGCTGATCTCAATCTCGCTGGTGCCCTCCCTTCCGCACTGTCTGGTGATCTGCAATACGACAGCCACAGCGGGGGCGATCTGGCGACGACCATGCAATGGCTTTCTCACTATCATATCTTTCGCGCAGCAGACTCGGCTGAGGACAATTCCGACGCCGTGCTGGAATCACTTTTTCCGCATTCCTACGACATCGAAGCCTTCAATGACAGCCTCGTGGATCGGCACCGCTTCGATCTAACGAACGCAGATTGGGACGCATTTGGGAACGACGTCGCCGCATCCAGCCTCACCTCCGCCGCCAGTGAATTCTGGAACGGCACTGCCCCCGCAGCAAATATCGGTGGCATCCCATGGCTTGCGGAATGCTCGAGCACATTTCTCCAGAATCAGATCGCGGCCAACCTGATAGACTATTGCGACAGCGACAGCATTCCAACCACAGATAGCCAGACTGAGCCAAGCTACCTTGGCCTCGAACTCGTGCCGTACATTAACGAGCTCATGTTTCAGCTGCGGGTTTACGACGCCGGGACCGAGCATCGCCTCTTGGTTCGCGTCTGGGCCGAACTGGCAAACATCTACGACACAGCCTGTGGCAGTGGGGCCACACTGACCGTTGAGTTGACCTTGGCGAGTCCCAACCTGCCGTCTTCCCCCACAAGCCTGACCCTTATCTGGAACTCGTTAACATCCGATGTCCCGGCCCAGTCCTACACCTCATTGCGTGGCGTGTCCCAGGCGGGCGAAACCTCTATCGGAGCAGACACCTCGATCGAGAACATCACCGTGCAGGTCATCGCCGCTCGGCTCGAAGACAGCGCGGGAAACTTACTAGACTTTGCCACCTCACCGCCATCCCCAACTGCCGATGTCGCCGTGATCCTCCCCCTGTTTCGCAGCGTAGAGGTCAGTGATCCGCGCCAGAACCACACAGCGGCAGACTGGGAATGGGACCCACAAGGCTGGCAGTTTGGCTTCTCCACCACCACGACCTTGCTCGCGACAAACTCGAACTGCACCCCAGATCCTGGCGGCTCGCATGACCAGGAGGACGGCGCAACCGACCCGTGGGACGTCTCCACGGCCCACATTGCGAACTCCGCCATCACCACCCTATGGGAACTGGGTGCGATTCATCGTGGCCAAGCCTGGCGTACCATTCGCCTAACGCAATTTAATGAAACCCTCAGCGCTGCCCTTGGGCTGAGCGCCTACTCGCTGGGGGACGCCAACATTCTTGACCAAGTCAAGCTCGGCGGAGACAACTACTGCTACGGCAATCTAAATGCCAACTCAGATCGTCCCAACGCCCTTGCTGCCACCCTAGTAGGCCTCAGTGTCGGCGCCGGCTACTCCGCATCGACATCCGGAACTGCCACGATCAACTCCTCCTTGGCATTGGCCGCCATTGGCACCTCCCCGACCACCGCCGCTAGTGGCCAGTGGTTGTTTGAGAATGGGACCGCGGGCGTCACTAAGCCCATGTTTTCCCGTGGTGGGCTGGCACGAATCACCACTCTCTCCGATGGCACCATCTTCACCCAAGGTGTGGATGCGGCGCGCGAAGAAATCATCGGCAAGATCGCAAACATCATGACCACACGCCCCAACTACTTCACCATGATCATCACCGCCCAGAGCGTGCGAGATAACAAAGTCATGGGGGCACTTGGCACCTTCGACGCGGACACGGATGTGATTCGAGCCGAGGCGCGAATCATGGCCTATCTGTATCGGGACGCGTTGACCCACTCTTTCCGATTGATCCACTACGAGTACATCGAATGAAACGCTGTCTCCTGGCCTGCTTCGTTGCGGTAGCCGCCGTGGCCGCTGAGCCCAGCATTCTGGATGAGCATCCCACGCCACAGCAGGTTATGGCTGACCTGTACAAGTATCTCATCGAAGGCAACCATGCGGACCTCAAGGAGAATCAAAAGCGTGCCGCGCACTTCCACCGCGTTGCCGAGAAGGCCACCACCAGCGAGCGCAAGAAGGAGCTGAGTCGCTACTTCTCTGCTGGCTTTGCGGAGCTCGCAAAATCTAATCAGAAGATCGTGCAATGTCTTGCTGGCAACGACCTAGGCGATCTCGAATCACTACTGGATCGCTACGACGAGCTTGAGGCCAAGATTCGCAAACACGACGGTCCACTGGTCAAGCGCGAATGGATGACGATGAGCGAAGTCCGAAGGCTGATGGCCACAGACGCTCCTTATTGGACGGAGTCTCCCCGGATTTTACCCTTTGCCCGCAAGCACTGGGATCCCAGCCAGCATCCCAGCAGAGCTAGCCGCTCCCGGAATCCCAAGAACTGAGCGGCGCTCAGTGTTCTGGGGCCGGGAGTAACACCCGCTCTCCCAGACGCTCTTGATACGCTGCCACGATCCTTTCAACCTCGGCAACAGAATTCGAATGCAGCAGTTGGGCACGAAGTTCACGCGCCTCAGGCATCCCGGAGACGTAGGATTTGAAATACTTGCGCAGCACAGCGAACTGCTTGATCCCGTAGTAGACTTCATTGAATACCCGGCAGTGCTCCAAGAGCACCTGAAGGCGCTGACCGATAGGCACATCGTCGCGCCGCACATCCGGGTTGAACAGCCATGGGTTGCCAAAAATCGCCCGTCCCAGCATCATTCCCTCAATCCCATGCAAGGTGCACAGCTCATCTGCCTGTCGAATACTGGTCACGTCTCCGTTGCCGAAGATCAGCGCATCTGAGCCTGCGCTGTTCCGCACCTCTGCTGCCACTGCGAGTTCCTCCCAGCGCGCTGGCACCTTGGACATTTCATCGCGAGTTCGTGCGTGCAGTGTGATCGCCACAGGATCTGTCTCAAGCAACGCTCCCACCCACTCCCGCGTCTCGACCCGCTCATACCCCAAGCGCGTCTTCACCGTGACCGGTAGCTCACCTGCGCCCTGCTGCGTAGCGCGAATAATCGCCTGCGCTCGCGCTGGCTCCCTGATCACGTTCGCACCGGCCCGTTGCTTATCCACGTTCTTATCCGGACAACCAAAGTTAATGTCGATGCCATCGAAGCCCAGCTCTACGCACAGTTCTGCGGTCTCCGCAAATTCTTCCGGCTGCGCCCCAAAAATCTGGGCCACGACCGGCCGCTCACAATCCTCATACCAAAGATCGGGTAGCAGCTTTTTCCGGCCGCGGGAGCAAAGCCCCGCGCACGAGACAAACTCCGTAAAGCACACGTCCGGTTTGCCATATCGCGCGACAATCCGGCGAAATGCGGTATCGGTCACGCCGGCCATCGGCGCAAGCAACATAATTGGTTTCTCCAACTTGGCCCAGAAACCCGTTCCCATCCGTTATCGTCCCCTTTATCCAATGTTACCCAACAGTTCGATCGCAAACACCCAAAACTGTACAGCTTCCGCATGACGCGGCATACCGACATATCCATAGTCATGCTGGCGCACAACGGTCTTCACTACAGCCGTCTGTGCCTCAACAGCATCCTGCTGTCCGATCCCCTTCCCGCCGCGATGTTTCTGGTCGACAACGGATCCTCGGATACTACCAGCCAGCTGTTTGCGGGGTTCGCAAAACGGGCTAGCCAGCGTGGCATATACGTGGACTGGTGGCGCAACGAAGAAAACCGCGGCTGCTCTGCCGCGCGCAACGATGCTTGGGCAAAGGCCGAGACCGAGTATGTCATGTTCTTAGACAACGACACCGTCGTGCGACGCACGGACTGGCTGCAGATTCTGGCCGGTGAACTAGAGGCAGACAGCAGCGTGGGCCTAGTGGGGCCCAAGCTACTCTATCCACACGTACCTCATCCGATTCAGTGTGCTGGCATACGCTTTAATCCGCAAGGACGTGTGAGATTTCGCGGCAGAGGCGCGGCGCAGCACGTTGCGGAGTTCGCTAAACCCGCCATGGTCGATGCCCTGATCAGCGCCTGCTGGCTGATGCGCAACTGTCTCCGCGAGAAAATCGGCTATCTGGATGAGCTATTCCATCCAGTTCAGTACGAGGATTTGGACCTCTGCTTTCGCGCGATCCAGGCCGGGTACAGCTGCCGCTATACGCCGGCGACAGAGCTGTATCATTTCGAGGGTAAGTCCACGGCTGCCCCGGGCCCAGCGACCTATCATCGTGTGATCGCTGCCAACTCGACCAAGTTTCGCCAGAAATGGCGCGATACGATCCGGGCCTTGCCACCGGACCCGGCCGACTACCGCTGGCTCTCGGATGAGGAACTTGGGCTCAGTGATGACATCGATCTGAGCCTAGACGAATGACGGTCTGGCTGCACGGATGGGGAACGACTCCCGCGGTCTGGCGACATTTAGAC
>DMTJ01000259.1 GCA_003477185.1 Lentisphaeria bacterium | reverse complement strand
CTCCGGAATCGTCACGGTTGCGGACTCCGCAAACCGGGGGGGGGCGCTCGGCCGCGTGCTCACTGGCACTGGCCTTTCGGCTTTGATGTCCTGAACTTCGGCCCGAGGCTGCTCAGTTGAACAGCTTACCACCCCGAGCAAAACGACTGTAGTCAGGCAATTGCTAAGCGACATGCTGGTAACCTTGAACTGAGGAAAAATCGTGCAGAGGCGCTGCGAAGCGGCACCCTGAAGCTTACCATGCAGCGCCGGAACGAATCATGTGCACGCTCAAGATTGCTAATGTAATTCCTGTCAGGACGAGGTAAGCGGCGGTTGCTGCGCCGTAGATGACGGCGGACTCCTTCCACTCACCTTCATAGATGAACTGAACGCTAAAGATGCCGATAGCGACCGCAGCGGCTATTCCAAGCGGCACTAGCAGCACTGGGATCACGGCGTTGATCGCGTACCAGGAGAGGATGGTCGCCGCTTGCATGAGTGTCGTCGTGCCGGTGACGATCGGTAAAGATGCCTCCTGTGTAGCCAAGAGCTTACCAGCGAAAAAGAGAAGAATTCCGTGGACGCCAATTGAGACAAGGGCAAACAGGATCATTTCGCGCAGTCCCATGCCTTCCCCCCAGGCATAGAGAAGCTGCCGGGCGCGCAGCCCGAAGCTCGCCTTTTTTTCTTCCTTTTTCTCCACTTTGGATACTGGTTGCAGGCGAGCAAACTTGGTCACTAGCTCGCGATCTTTTCGGATCAGGTTGATCAGCTTGTAGGTGCCTTCTGTACCGTCTTTGTGGCGAATGACAAAGGTGCCTGCATCCCCGTTTGCTTCCAGCAGAACCCCTTCGATGATCGAACCATCCACCCTGCTCCAGGTGGCGGCGAACCCGGTAGCGGTCACTAGCGCAGCGACCACTGCGTAAATCTGCCCGGTTTTCACTGGGGGCCTTCTGCGATTCGGGGTAGAATTAGAAGCTTGCCGCGAGGTTCGGGATCCATGTTGAATTTTTTCATGTCCACCGTAAGGATGCGGTAGACGACGCGCATGCCTCCCATCACGGGGATTGCTAGCACCATACCCATGACGCCACCGACGATGCCGCCGCCAATCACGCCGATCACGCAGAACGCGGGATGCACATTGACCTGATCCTTCATCACCAGAGGTAGCACGAGCGTGTTATCCATGAGTTGGACGATTGCCACCATGCTTAAGACCCCGGTCATGGCGATGAAGTCTGTGGAACTGACTACGACAATGAGCAGCGAAATAACACCGCCGAAGATCGGGCCGATCACGCGCACGATGTTTGTCACGGCGATGATGATGGCCATCACCAAGGAGAGCATGACGGTTAGCTCGCTGATCAGGCAGAACGGGAGCAGCGTGAGAAAGGAAATGATGGCTAGGATGGCAGTCTCTACGACCAGGCCGCGCAGGTAATAGCCGAACATTTCGCTGGTTTTTGCCAGAATGTAGATCCCGGGCTCGAACACGCTGTTCGGGATCAAGCTGATGATGCCATGGTAGATCTTACGGCCGTCGGAAAGCGCGAACGCGAGGACTATCCAGAAGATGAAATTGAACTGCACGAAATCCTTGGCATAAGTGGTCAGTTGGCCGACCACGGCACCCCATTCCTTGAGAATCGGCAGGATCAGGTGCTGGCCGATGACACGAGCGACTTTATCCACCATATTCTCTGCTTCCAGGGGATCTTTCAGCATGCCAAAGCTGTGGAGTCGCTCGGAGATCTGCACCGCAAGGCGTGTCAGGCTGGCGTTGACCAGCCGTCGCTGCCAGCGGCGCTTGGTGCTGGCGGCCTTCCCGTCAGGTTGCGAGGTTGGACTCTCGTTCGGGAGAAACTCTTGCATCTCCGTATGGTCCATGACTACCTTTTCTGCGAGAACCGCGTCCAGCTCCCCATCGGTTACCGCCTCGCCGGCGCCTAAGGTCTCGGGGCCTCTTCCGCGCGCAGGGCTTGGGATCGGCAGGGTCGATTTATCCTCTTCGGGAATGTACTCGAAGAGCCCGCGCACCAGCGCGTTTGTCTGGCTGTGAAGTGCTGGTAGTAGGACGATTCCGCTGTATGTCAGGGTCGAAAAGATTGCGGCAAACAACATCGCGATGGAAACGCCGCGGCGAATGCCCCACTTGGCCGCAGACGTAATGATTGGATACATGATGTAGGCCACGAGCAGCGCGCTCAGGATGGGCGTCATCAATGTTCGCACCTGGTAGAGCAGGAGTAGACCCAAAACCAGTGCTAGTGTGAAAAACAGATACCGGTAGAACCGGGCGTGGCGACTTACAGGGGTGGGTAGCATGAGGCTTCGGGATCGTTGCCGCTTAGTGGCTTTGGAGCCGTTGCAGCTCTGCTTGTAGCACGGCAGCTTCGCGGGTCGCCGTGGCTAGGTTCTTGCACACCAGATCAGTCAGGCCGCGCAACAGCAGCTGGGAATCCGCCGGGTGGTAGGTGCGAAAGTCGTTCAAGTCAAAACTAGACATAGCAAGCAGCGTCGTATCATGGGCATCGGCGCGTGCGGTCGCAGTCCGGTATTGCTCTGTGATGACGCTCATCTCGCCAAAGATATCGCCTTCAGACGCCCGGTTGACTAGGACCACGCTGTCATCGTTTGCCGCGGTAACTTCCAGTAACACGCTTCCCGAGCGGACTACGAACAGGCAAACGCCGAGGTTGTCCTGCTTGAAGATGAGCTCATCCTTGCCGAAGAGTCGCTCGACAATGCGGTCGAATAGGAATAGAAAGCCACGATCCCCGATATCCTGCAGGAGAGGGTGTCGCCGTAAAAACTCAAAATGCTCGCTTGAAGAAACTCGTCGCAGTGTTCGCTGCGTGCCAAACTCTGTCAACGCCTTGATCAGTCCCATTGATTACCAACTCGGATAGGTGGTCAGAAAGCCGTGCCGTACTAGACGGCAGACCTGTCGAAAGTCAAAAGATTCCGGTAGTTCTCGTACAGCAACATTGCAGGGGTGGTGTGTAACAATCGCTTGCTGACCGTTGATGGCCCGTTATCAAAAAGCCGACCTTACCCTCGAACGGACGCTTGTGAATCAAGAAACCGTCCTCGCCCTTGTGCGAGGACTACTCATTGTGCCGCCTTGCACCGTGCTCGCACTAGCAGCTACAATTGGACCGGGAACGCAGCTGGCTTGTGCCCTGGAGCAGCGTGAGGCGAGTCTGCGCTATCTACTTCGTGGGGCGAAGAATGGCGGCTTGATTGTGACGCAGGCCGGGTCGGAGTTAAAAATTTTCGAGTTCAGTGCCGGTGCCCAGTTGATCTTTGACTGCGGGCGCGATGATGTGATTAGCGAGAGTGTCCGGCTGCGTTATCCCGCGCCGAGCGAAGAGGCATTCGCCCGCGCCGCTGGTTGGGGGATTCGAACCGCGATTTCTCGAGCGAGATTGAGATGGTACGGCGGAATGGCACGATATTTCCCGCGCTTGCCTTCGTGGAGCCGATGCACGATGACCACAGGAAGCAGATTGGTGCCTTGGGCGTGGTGAGCGATATCACCACCCGCAAACCTCTCGAAGATGAGGCTCGGCGGCTGCATGATCGCATCCAGCAGCTTCAAAAACTGGAGAGCCTGTCGGCGCTGGCTGGTAGGATCGCGCACGAGTTTCAAAACGTGCTGGTTGGCATTCTCGGCAGTGTCGAGATCGCACTTTCTGATCTCAACCGCGTGTCTCCGATCTACTCCTCGGTCGAGGAAATTAAAGCTGCCTCTTTGCGGGCATGAGATCTGACCGCTCAGTTTCGTTTGTACTCGGGAAAGGGCCGGTTCGTCGTCGAGCCGATCATGCTCAACGATGCTGTCCGCAAGCGCAACCATCACATCTAGATCACCTGCAGCAAGATGATCTACGTCAAACACAACCTTCCCCAGACGCTGCCGGAGCTCGACGGGGATGAAATTCAGCTGGGTCAGGCGATCGTGAACATTGTCGCCAATGCGGGCGAGTCGATCGAAAATGAGACCAGAATGATGACCATTTTAACCGGGGCGATTCAGGTAGCCCGTGGCTTGCTGACTTCCATGCTGCTGGATGATGACCTGAACGAGGGCCCGTGCCTGTATCTCGAAGTGACGGATACCGGCTGTGGTATGGCTCGCGAGACGCAAAAACGCCTGTTTGCCCCGTTCTTTTCGACCAAATTCTCCGGTCGCGGGCTGGGGCTAGCGTCGACGCTGGGAATGTCACTGGTGCGCACCGCGGCAGCGTGCGCGTGCGACGCTGAGCCATCATCTGGTACCGCGGTGACTGTCTTTTCGCCGGTCAGCGAAAGTGCCAACCCAGATGTGCTGCATCCCGCAATGGAGGCACGTCAAGTTGCGCCGGCCGCGAGCGAAGAGCCAGTTGAAGTGGCCAACAGTACACCTGCGCCGATCGCTGACAGCGTGGTGGAGGATGCCATTGAAGATTATCCCTTGGTCGTGACCGATCCTAAGTTGGTGCTGGTTGCGGATGATGACGAGTCCCTGCGCAAGATCACGGCTATGATGCTGCGAAAATTAAAGTATGAGTTGCCGCTCGCCGAGGGTCGGGAGCGCGCGCAGGAAGTCTACCGTGAATCCGGAAACCAGATTGGCGTCGTGCCGCTTGACCTGTCGATGTTAGGAATTAATGGCGAGGAAGCATTTCGCGAACTTCGCAAGATCACCCCTTGCATCAGTGTGCTGCTCGACCGTGATCAGGAGCGCGAGCGCGCGCGAGAACGATGCCCCCATGGACGGATTATCGAGAAATGTACGCAAGCCATTTGGGCACAAAGCTCTCGAAAGAGCCGTTGCCCCGTTCCTCGGCGGACGGAGGAGCCCGCAGGGCCGAGCCGCAGCGCCGAGTCACTCTCGGCACTATCGAGTGCGCCAACCTGGAAGGCGCCCCAAAGGGCGGCTCGCGGCAGATTCAGAGTTTATCCACTGGCTGTGGCCCTCAGATGGGCGATTCGCTGCTTGTCAGGCGCAAATCGCAGGTTAGATTTGGAGTTCGCCTGCTTTGCTGAAGTGGCGTTTTTTTACTGAAAAATTTGAGTTTTGGATACTACCATGATCAATGTATCACCCAATGTTGGGGAAGGCCTTTATTCGCCTGCCTTTGAGCACGACGCGTGTGGCGTCGGAGCGATCTGTAATTTCAATGGCGACCGTTCGCACGGTGTTGTGCGTAAAGGCATAGAGATTCTTGTAAATCTTACTCACCGCGGTGCCAGTGGTTGTGATCCGCTCACTGGTGACGGAGCGGGTATTCTGATTCAGATGCCGCATGATTTCTTCCGATACCGTTGCTCGGAAGTAGGCGTGAAGCTTCCAGATGAAGGCGAGTATGGCGCTGGCTGCGTGTTTCTGCCGCGAAACAAAAAGGAGCGTGCTTGGTGCCGAGAGCGGATCGCCGCTGTGATCAAAGCTGAAGGCCAAGAGCTTCTAGGCTGGCGCGAGCCGTTGATTGATAATACCGTAATCGGCCATGTGGCACGCGCTGCTGAACCAGCGATTATGCAGATTTTCATCGGGCGTGGACCGGGGATGAAAACGGCCGAGCAGTTTGAGCGCAAGCTGTTTGTAATCCGCAAGGTGCTGGAGCGCCTCGTGCGCGAATCCGACATAACCCAGAAGTCCCATTTCTACATTCCAAGCCTGTCCTGTCGGACGCTGGTTTACAAGGGCTTGATGCTCGCCGATCAGGTGGACCGTTTTTACCGGGATCTGGCCGATGAGAAGATGAACAGCGCAATTGCGGTCGTACATCAGCGCTACAGTACAAACACCTTTCCGTCCTGGGACCTGGCACAGCCGTTCCGCTTTCTCTGTCACAACGGCGAGATCAACACTCTACGTGGCAACATCAACTGGATGAACGCGCGGCAGGGGTTGTTCACCTCAGAATTGTTCGGCGATGACATGCGCAAGTTGATGCCCATCTGTACACCGGGGGCCAGTGACTCGGCTACGCTCGATAACGCGGTCGAATTGTTGTTGCACACCGGGCGCCCGCTGGCGCATGTGATGTCCATGCTGATTCCGGAAGCTTGGCAGAATCATGAGACCATGTCAGACCAGAAGCGCGCCTTTTACGATTATCATGCATGCATGATGGAACCGTGGGATGGACCTGCTTCGATCCCGTTCACGGATGGTCGCGTGATGGGCGCGTTGCTGGATCGCAACGGGCTACGCCCGTCGCGGTACACTGTGACCAAGGACGGCTTCGTCATCATGGGCTCGGAAAGTGGCGTACTCGAGGTCGATCCGATCAATGTCGAGTACTAAGGGCGTCTTGAACCAGGAAAGATGTTCCTGGTAGACTTGGAGCAAGGCCGTATCGTCGATGATGAAGAAGTGAAATCACAACTGGCTGCCACCAAGCCGTATCGGAAGTGGCTCAAGGACTCGCTGGTCTCTCTGGATGATCTGCCGCCGGCAGAATCGTCCGCTCCCGCGTCTGAATTTGACCTGCTGACTCGTCAGCAGATGTATGGCTACTCGCTTGAGGACCTTCGCATCATTCTAGCGCAGATGGGTAACGACGGCGTTGAACCCCTCGGTTCGATGGGCGCAGACA
>DMTJ01000152.1 GCA_003477185.1 Lentisphaeria bacterium | reverse complement strand
GTGCTCTCGATGCTGGGTTGACTGGATCGGACTGGATTCGTGAAGTAGGCGCAGACGTGGTTGAAGTCGCCGAGCTGGTCTATGGCAAGGTCGGTCGCAAGCCGCTGCAGTGGGTGCTGGCCGTGCCGGAAGATTCGGACATTCACAAGGCGGCGGATCTGGAAGGCAAGCGGATCGCCACCGAGGCCGTCGGCATGACCAAGCGCTACTTGGCTGACAACAAGGTAACCGCCAAGGTAGAGTTCAGTTGGGGCGCGACCGAAGTGAAGCCGCCACGACTGGCCGATGCGATTGTAGAAATCACCGAGACTGGCTCGTCGTTGCGGGCCAATAATCTCCGAATTGTGGACACGCTTTGCACCTCGACCACGCGTTTGGTGTGTAACAAGGAAGCCTGGGCAGATGATTTCAAGCGCCGAAAAGTCGAGCGCCTGGCTATGCTGCTCATTTCGGTGCTGGAAGCGGAGAGCAAGGTCGGCCTAATGTTTAATCTGCCGAAGGATAAGGTGGAAGGCGTGATGAACCTGCTTCCGGCTTTGCGTCGGCCCACGATCTCGCCGCTGGTCGAAGAAGGCTGGGTGGCCCTCAATACGGTGGTGGAGGAGCACGTGGTGCGCGAGATCATCCCGCAGCTGTCTTTGCATGGCGCGGAAGGCATCGTCGAGTATTCACTGAATAAGGTCGTTCGCTAACCGGGCTCTGTTGCAGCTCTCGATCACATATTTCGGGCAGGCCCGTGAGTTTGCGGGAGGCGCAAGAGAGTTTCTGGCATTGGCAGAAGGTGCTACGCTGGAGGACGCGCTGCGGCTTGCCGCAGGCCAGCATGGCCCGAAGCTTGCGCAGTTGTTGTTCGATGCCGCAGGCAGCTTGCGGCGCAACGTGCTGCTGGTCCTAAATGGTGCCCACGCACAAGGTGGCGCGCTTAGAGACGGCGATGCCCTGACGATCCTGCCATCAATTTCTGGAGGCTGAGGATGCTTCCAGAGCTGACAGCGCAAGAACGCGCGGTCTCCGCAATGGCTGCGAACATCGCAGTGCTAGAGGGGATCAAGGTGCTTGCCGGGCTGGGAGAGACGCTGGCCGGTACACTGCTGACCTACGATGCGTTGACGATGTCGTTTATGAAGGTGCCGCTCGCGCGGCGTCCTGACTGCCCGATCTGTCGGGACGTTTAGCCGGATGAAGAATGCGAAACGGATGTTTTTGCTGTCGGCGGTCGTGGTGGTGGCTCTCGTGCTGGGGCTTGCGAAGTTCGCAAGCCCTGCGAAGTCCGCAGCGGGCGGGTCCGCAATTCTGGTCTATTGCGCGGCTGGAATCAAGGCCCCGGTGCAAGAGCTAGCGACCCAGTTCGAACAGGATTATGGGGTGCGGGTACATCTGCAGTTCGGCGGTTCTGGAACCTTGCTCAGCAACCTGCAGGTGAGTCAGCAGGGCGACCTGTATTTATCCGCAGATGTGAGCTATCAGGAGATTGCCCGGGCCAAGGGCCTGGTTCGGGAGCTGGTGCCTCTGGCCTTCCAGAAGCCGGTGATCGCGGTTCACAAAGGCAATCCCCGTCAGATTCGCGGGCTGGCGGACCTGGCGCGCAGCGATGTGCGCGTGGCACTGGGAAATCCGGAAGCCGCTTCGATTGGCAAGCAAACCCAGAAACTGCTGACGGCAAGCGGGCACTGGGCAGCAGTCGCCGAGAATGTGACGCAAAACGGGGTATTTAAGCCGACGGTCCCCGAGGTGGCAAACGATATTAGCCTGGCATCTGTAGACGCGGGAATTATTTGGGACGCGACCGCGCGACAGTACGACGACATTGAGCTGATTCAGGTCCCGGAGTTGGATCTGGCACGCAAAGAAATCATGATTGGGGTGCTGACTCAGTGCACCCAGCCGACGCACGCGCTCCGCTTTGCTCGCTATCTAAACAGCACGGTGGGGAATGCGGTGTTCGCAGCGCACCACTACGAGACCGTGGCGGGTGATCGTTGGGAGTGGGAGCCGCAGATGACTTTTTTCAGCGGGACTGTAAATCGACGCGGTATCGATCGGGCTGTGCTTGATTTCGCCGAGCGCGAGGGCGTGTCGATGAATGTGATCTACAACGGCTGCGGCTTGCTGACTGGGCAAATGCGTACGATTCGCGCGAGTGAACAGGCAACGGGCTTCCCAGACGCCTACATGGCCTGCGATCGCTACTACCTGGATGTGGTGGCCGACTGGTTCAAGGATGACAGCAACATCTCTGAGAATCGCATCGTGATCGCCGTGCCGAAGGGAAATCCTGCGAAGATCGCAACCCTTGGGGACCTCGCAAAACCAGGAGTAAGGGTCGCGCTGGGGCAACCGCAGCAGTGCACGATCGGGGTCCTGACGCGCAAGCTGCTGGAAGAGCAGGGCCTGCTTGATGCGATCACCGCAAACGTGGTGACCGAGACCGCGTCATCGGCACTGTTGGTCCCGGCTATCGCCACGGGGCACGCAGATGCGGCCATTGCCTACGAGACCGATACCCTGGCGGAGGTGGGCAAGATCGACAGCGTCGTAATCGAGTCGCAACTGGCGCGTGCTGTGCAGCCGTTTTCGATCTCACGGTCGAGCGTGTACCAGCACCTGAGCGAGCGGTTGCGGGCAGCGATTGTCGCGCATCGCGACGATCTGGAGGCGGCTGGCTTTGTATTGCAGCCGGGCCCGGAGAAGTGAAAGAGCTGACTGCGCCAGCAGTGAGACGGGCGGATACCGCGTTCTACCTAATCCTGACCGTGATCTGCCTGCTGTATGTCGGGCTGTTGTTTTTGTTGATCGGGGCCGATGTCGCCTACATGGTGTTGGGCGATGACTTACCGGACCGGAATCCAATGCTGGATGCGTTGGCCAAGCCAGAGATCCGGCGCTCGATCCTGCTGAGTCTGGGCTCCTGCACCATCACGGCGATCCTATCGGTCTGGGTTGCTGTGCCGATCGGCTACCTGCTCACGAGGGTGGAGTTTCCTGGGCGACGGCTGGTGGATGCCGCGCTGGATATCCCGATTGTGCTGCCGCCGCTGGTGGTCGGGCTGAGCTTACTAATCCTGTTTCAATTTCCACCGTTTTCGACGGAGCTGGCGATCCCGCTGGGGGATGGCGAAGTGCTGCGGCTGAGTCTGGCGCGGCTGGTGGTTTATCAGGTCCCGGCTGTGATTCTGGCGCAGTTTACGGTCTCGGCAGCGTTCGCGGTGCGGACCATGAAGGTGACGTTTGAGCAACTCAATCCGCGCTGTGAGCAGGTGGCGCTGACGCTCGGTTGCACGCGGTCGCAGGCTTTCTGGCGGGTGGTGGTCCCACAGTGCGGGCCGGGGCTGATTACCGCATTTACGCTGTCATGGGCGCGCGCTCTCGGTGAGTTTGGGCCGATTCTGATTTTTGCCGGGGCGACCCGCAATAAGACGGAGGTGCTGTCTACGACGGTGTTTCTAGAGTTGAGCATTGGCGATCTGCAGGCAGCCGTGGCGGTTTCCTTGATCATGGTGATTGCTGCGGTGGTGGTGCTGGTGATCGCCAGACTGTGGGGGCTGCGCGAGTTTTATGCGGAGGGCCGGGCATGATCGAACTCAAGGATGTCGCGATCGCCGCTGGCGGGTTCTCGCTCGCTGGCGTGAATTTGCGGATTCCGCAAGGCAAATACGGCGTCTTGATGGGCAAGACAGGCTGTGGCAAGTCGACCATTCTCGAAGCGATCGCGGGGCTGAAGCGGGTCA
>DMTJ01000047.1 GCA_003477185.1 Lentisphaeria bacterium | reverse complement strand
GGATCTACCCGCCCGCCTGGAATCATGAGCACAACGTCTTACACCACTACCACACGGGTGAAGAGAACGATCCCGATCTGGTGGAGGATCACGCGGAGTTTTTTCGCAAGGCGAATTGGCCGCTGCCCATGAAGTACGCATTAACACTTGTGCTCGCGCTTACCTGGAAGTTTACGTACTACGCCCCGAATACCCTGCGGGCGCTGGAACAAAACTGCCGTAATCGCCCCAGCGGCGACCTGCTGGGCGTTGCCTGGGACAATGTGTTCAATCCCATGTGCAAGCGTGTCTGGCGGCTCTGGTTGGTGTGCTACATTCCGTACATCTCGGTCGGCTTCGTGCTAATTCCGCTGTGCTTTCTGCCACTTGGCTGGAAGGCTGTCGCGTCGGTGTTTCTTACTCGGGTGCTGGCCGAGTTTCTCACGAACCTTCACACTTTCTGCATCATTGCGCCGAACCATGCGGGGGATGACATTTACCGCTACGAGACGCATTTTGCCGGCCGTGACGAGTTTGCGGTGAACCAGGTGATTGGTTCCGCCAACTATTTCTGTGGCACGGAACCGATCGACTATGCGCAGGGCTATCTGAACTACCAGATTGAGCATCATTTGTACCCGGCGATGCCGATCCTCAAGTATCGCGAGTACCAGCCTCGGGTGCGGGAACTCTGCGAGAAGCACGGCGTGCCGTACGTACAGGAGTCTGTTTGGGCTCGTGTTCGTAAGCTCGTGGACATTTTGGTGGGCAACACCAGCATGCTCTGGCTGCGAGAAAACGATGGCGAAAGTAAGCCGCCAGCGGGACCGGAGTCAGATGCGGCGCGAACTGAGCCTGCCCTCGCGTTGAAGTAGAGCGGCCTCGATGAAGGTGGCAGGCGAGAGTCTGCTGGGCAAATCGCGGGATTGAGCGCCGCAGGCATTCACGGCTATGCGGTTTGGGCCAAGCCAAGGATCGACTCGAGTCGATTTTTCGGTCTCTCTCGAATGTGGCCTTCCCTCTAGGCTGAAATCCAGCGGGTTGTTCTATCGAGAGATCGCGTGGAGGGCGGATTGAATGCGCACCCGCAGGATGCCGCTGCTGGATTTCTTGGCGATCTCCCGAAGCGAGCCCGCAGCAGGGCTAGCGACCGGGCCCATAAACTCGAGAATAGAGACGAGCTGCAACTGCGTATTCTCGTTGGCCTGATGCAAGGCTCTGACGATTCCTGGCACGCCCATTGCACCGGCGGTGGCAAGTGTGGTGCATCCCAGAATGGTACGCTCTGGCGTATCTGTGCTGACGACATAGGCGTTGAGCGCGGTCACCGCACCTTCTGATTGCTGGCCGAACTGCTGCAATATCGTCACGGCCAGGTCAACGCGCTTTGGGTCTTTGCTAGCCATCTGGGTAACCAGCATGTCGGTGACTTCCGGGGCGTATGGCTGTTGGCCATAGACGCGAAACAGATTCAGCCAGGCACCGTGCTCTTCCGTCGGCATGCGGAGCATCTTTGAGAACAGGTCTGGAGCGGGGGCGGGGCCAAGGTCCAGCAGCAGTTGACTCAGCGCGCGGTCTCGGCCAAAGGCCAGAAACAAAGTATCGCGGGCCTTGCTCGGCCGCGCCGCGACTTTACTCAGCAGGTACTCCGCGCGTAGCCGAATCGCGGTTGTGTCGTACTTGGTGCGCTCTGACAGCTCACGGACCACGTTTAGGTCCTCCGGGGCGATCGCTACCAGCGCTGACATCACCAAAGGTACGTCCTCGAGCTCCTCGTTGTAGAGGGCTTTCAGCAGGGCTGGTGTTGCGGACTTCGCATTTGGGCCCATGCGGTACAATTCCCAAAGCGCCTGGATGCGCCTAGGGCGCTGCTGTGAGAGCTCTCGTGTAAGGCGTTCGACTCGGGCTGGATCAGGCGTAGCGATTGCGCAGGTAGCGAGGAGGAGAGCGATGAGCGGAAGCGCCCGCTTCATGTCAGCGGAGCGCGCTCGATAATTCCGTGTTCGAGCGGCTTGTTCTTGAGAATCTCGTTCGGCCCGTAGATGCCAGCACTGACGCGGCTAAGCGCGTAGACGATGGTACGCGGCCGCAGAAAGGTGGCCGGATCTGTGACCGAGTTACAGCCGACCTGCGAGTAATCGCCGAGAATCACGCCGAGTTTTCTGGTGCCAAGGTCAATCTTGAGTTCGCCGAGGACGAGTTGGACGTTGCGCTGCTCTGAGCGCGCCAGCATGCCGTTGAAAATCCCAAAGTTTGCCGCGGTCGCCTGATTGCCGAAATGCGACAGGTAGCCGCAGATCGAGTCGCCCAGATAGGACGGATGCGGAAATGAGCTGTTGTCCATCATCGCCACATTCTTCAATTCACCACGTAGCGTACAGCCATCACCGATCAGGCAAGGTGCCCGTAGATAGGCACCGGAACGAATCGTGCAGTTCTTCCCGAGCACCAACGGACCTTGCAGGATCGCGCCTGGCTCGACCACGGTGCCTTCGCCGATGATCACGGATCCGTCTACCAGCGAGACATCGCCGTAGCAGCGGGCGCCCTCAGCCACGACTAGCCCGTGGTCTCCTGTGGCGCTGCCGAATACGCGTCCGGGTGTGGCGCCAGCTCCGTGTGCCCAAGCAGCACCTTCTAGTGCATCGAGCGCGTGGCGTGCGGACTCCGCAACCGCGCTGGCGATCTTTGCACTGTGCGTCTGTGTGTAGGCCTTGATGGTGGCGACGGCGTCCACCACGTTGGCAGTGCCGCGCAGCAGCGCTTCGTGCGCAAAAGGATGCGCGTCAAAATCGAAGTAAGCTGCCCAGTGAAGTTCTTCCGGCAGCGGGGCACAATCGGCAAGCTTCACAGCTGTTGCCACTACACTTGCTCCTTGTACCAGGCGATTGTCGCTGCCAGGCCATCGTCCATGTTGCTGACTGGAGTGAAACCCGTGTTGCCGAGGGCTTGTGCGTCGGCCTGCGAATGTCGCACGTCACCGGCTCGCTCTTCGGCGAACAGAATCTGCGAAGACGATCCAATTAGTGCGACGATGCGCTCCGCGAGTTCCTTGATCGTGATCCGGCCGCCATAGGCTACGTTGTAGACATCCGTAGGCTCAGGAGTGGTCGCGAGATGAATATTTGCCGCCGCGATATCTTTGACGTAGATGAAGTCGCGGGTCTGGCCGCCGTCGCCATAGATCGTAATGGTCTCGTTGCGAAGCGCGCGGTGGATGAAAATGGGGACTGCGGCGGCATAGGCGCCAGCTGGATCCTGGCGCGGGCCAAAGACGTTGAAATACCGCATGCAGGCCGTAGTAAGCCAACCTTCGTCTTGGAACATTCGGCAGTAATACTCGCCATCCAGCTTGGTCACGGCATATGGGCTCTTGGGCTCAGGAATCATCGACTCCACCTTGGGCACCGTCGGATTATTGCCATAGACTGCTGCGGAACTGCTGAAGCACAGCTTCTTAACCCCAGCATCGGCCGCTGCGCGCAGCACCTTCAAGGTGCCAGTGGCGTTCAGCTCGACGCAGGTCTCGGGATCTTGCATCGACTCTGGCACGCTGATCAGCGCCGCGAGGTGAAAGACATAGTCGGCGCCAGCGACTGCCGACTTGAGCGCGGCATCATCCAGAATGGACGCCTCGATGAAGCTACATTCCAAGCCGTTCAGATTGGCTGGATTGCCGGTTCGCAGGTTGTCGAGGATCGTAATTTCGGCTCGCCCCTGCAGCTGCTCCGCGATATGGCTGCCGATAAATCCGGCTCCGCCGGTAATCAAAACTTTCACGGAATTGTGCGCGCCTCTTCTCCTAGAGAAAATGGCGACCCCAACGGGGTTCGAACCCGTGTTGCCGGGATGAAAACCCGG
>DMTJ01000428.1 GCA_003477185.1 Lentisphaeria bacterium | reverse complement strand
AACATAGGGATGGAAATAGGATCCACCGGCAATGCCGACCTGTTCCGAAATCAGGACTTCATCGAACCCGTACTTTTCCGGCCCATGCTTGACGCCATTCTCATCGTATCCGGAGAGATGCCACTTGCCGATCATGCCGGTCGCATAGCCTTGCTGCTTGAACGTCTGCGGGAGTGTTACCAGATCCGTAGACAGGTGACAGTCCGTGTCTTCGGGGAGTTCATTGTTCGCAATTCCCCATTCTTTTAGGGAATGAACCATTCGGAATGCGGGCGCAGGAAGTCGGTAATTCCGTTGCGGGGCCTGTCCGGTCAACAGACCCGCACGGGAGGGACTGCAGACAGTCGCGCTGGCATAGGCTGTGGTGAAGCGCATCCCAGACTGCGCCATCGCATCAATGTGGGGCGTCTCATTGAATGTGTTTCCGTAGCACCCCGGTTCCCCCCAGCCCAGGTCATAGACCAAGATAAATACAACGTTCGGTTGCTTCTTTAAGACCGATTCCGTCGTTAGGCGTTGTAGGAGGGGGCTCCGCGCCCGTCACAATATTAGAATCTGGCGCGGAGGCCCTCCTCATTTTACAACGGCACTGATTGCGTAGAGGGTGTTTGTAGGTTTATCGTGCTTCACAGAATTGATCAACGCCAAGCTTGCGCGGCGGCTGAGACCAGCGAAGGCAAGTGCCGAAACCAGAAATTCTAGTCGTACAGAGCACCACCGGAGGAAAGACCTAGTACGGGAGGGAGAGAGGAGACCGCAGGGCACGGGGGAAAAGACGCAGGGCCGCTAAACACGCTACAATGGATAGAGAGGTCAGTTCACGTATCTATTTGGGGTTTTGGCAGTTAGTGCTTCAGAACCACCATCTGGTGGCAGCATAGCGTGTCTAGACGCAGGGTGATTTCGCTGCCATTCTGGGTGAAGGCGAGCGGCGTATTCTGCGGGGCCAGCAGGACCTGGCTCACCGGGCGAGGGTGCCGCAGTGTCACCTGGATATCGTGGAGCGGATTGAGCTCTTCAATCACTTCCACAGGGCTGGTGTTCCGAATATTTCCGCCTGACATTTGCACAGCGCCGCCACGGAGAATCGTGTTGGCATACAGAAGGTGAAGAATGGTCTGGTTTTCAGCTGGTTGTTGCATCAGCGTCACGCGCCCCTGTGACGGAAGGTTAGTGACCACTTGCTGGGTTTTTCCGAGGAACCCGGTGACCGCTTTCTGCACGAAAGCTTTCAGGATCACGGCACCATAGGTGCGGTAGATAGAAAACACAGGGTGAGAGAAATAGAGGATGTTTTCGGTCATCACGCCGCCATCAAAGCCGGATGCTTCCGGCTGATATGGGGTATGCTGATGGGAGCTGAAATGGTCGCCTTCGCGATTGAAATATGGATCGATCACGGCTCCGAGTGATTGGCCACCATGTGCCTTGACGCGTTGCGACGGCAGATACATGACAAATGGTGTGGTCAGGCAATCCGGCTGTAGTTCCTGAACGGGAAGCAGGTAGTCTGGCTGATAGGGGCTGACGCCCGTATGGACAACGGGAAGGTCTATGGCAAAGCCGTCGCACTCGGGATTCAGCCCGCTTTCACCAGATAGAATGAGCTTGCCGCCCTGGTCCAGAAAGCCCTGCAGGCGCTTGGAAAGCTCTGCGCTAAGGCGGACTGCATCCGGCAAGATCAGCACCTTGTAGTCGTTGAAATCCATGCTCAGGTCAAGCAGGTCAAAAGGGATGTGAGATTCCAATAGTAAGCGTGCCGCGCCGATATCCGCCTCATGTTCCCGGCCGAGGGCCGGGTTGACTGCGGTGACCGACAGGATGGCAACATTGGCAGCGCTCACCGCCCCACGGCACCAAGGCTCTTTGGCCTCGACCTCGGCATAAGCCTGGCCGATGATGGCGTAGGTGCTCTCGTCCAGTTCACCGCTGGGATGCAGCTGATCGCCAACGCTACATTTGGAGCCGTTGGCCAGCATCGCGGCACATTCGTAGCGCAGCGCGTTGGGATGTTTGAAACCGCCGAATTCTCCCCAAGTGGTATGAAACTTTCCGGTCATTCCCAGAAAGTCCAAGCCGAGCTTTCGGGCGTAGGCGGCGGACAGTGGAAAATGGTCGTAGCCCCAGCCGCCGGTGGGCAATGATTCAAGTTCAAGATGACTGAAATGCTCAAGGATTTCAGTGTTTCCTACGTCGATGTGGCCGCTGTTGTGAAAGACCGGCATGGCGGCGTCCTGGTGCTGCGCGGCCTCGGCCGTCGCCCGGTAATACTCCAGCGATACCTGCTTGGCAAAGACCGCACGTTCGTCCGCATCTGCTGGATTGACCCCTGCTGAACGCATGTCGTCCAGGCACCAGCGGCAGCAGCAGCCTGGCTGGTTTATGATGTCCAGAAAGATTCCGTCCGCTTCGGGGAAGAGTGTCGCAGTTTCCCGAATCATCGCGCAGAGGTGGTCGAGGTAGGGAGAATTAAAACAAAGCTGATGAAAGCCAGGCTTGAC